>CABUTH010000005.1 GCA_902494465.1 uncultured Collinsella sp. | reverse complement strand
CCATCCAAGATATCGCTACCGAGTTTGAACCCTATATCATCAAGCAGCGCCGCCACTTCCATAAGCACCCGGAGCTGAGCCTCGCCGAGGAGCGCACGACTTCTGACATCGCCAACCAGCTCGACGCCATGAATATCCCCTACGAGCGTCCGCTCAAGACCGGCTTGGTGGCAACGCTTCGCGGTACCGCGCCGGATGCCTATCGCGAGGACGGCACGCCGCGCCGCCGTATCCTGCTGCGTGCGGATATCGACGCTCTGCCCGTCACCGAACAGACCGGCGAGGAGTTCGCCAGCGTCAACGAGGGCTGCATGCACGCCTGCGGCCATGACTGCCACATCGCCATGATGCTCGGCACGTTGCAGATTCTGCGCCATATGACCGACGACATCCACGGCGAGGTCCGCATCGTCTTCCAGCCCAGTGAGGAAAACGGCCAGGGCGCGAAACTCATGATCGGCACGGGCGTGCTCGACGGCGTCGATGGCGCCTACGCCGCGCACATCTGGAGCGAGGTCGACGCCGGCACCGTAAGCTGCGAGCCCGGCCCACGCATGGCAAACACCGACTGGTTCCGCATCGACGTCCGCGGCACCTCGTGCCATGGCGCCATTCCCCAGCGCGGCCACGACGCCGTTATGGTTGCGGCAGAGATTGTCAACGCCCTGCAGACCATCGTCTCGCGCGAGATTAGCCCCTACGAACCTGCCGTCATCACCGTCGGCGAGCTGCATGGCGGCACCGCGCGCAACGTTATCGCCGGCACGGCGTACCTCGCCGGCACGGTGCGCACCTATGGCGACAAGACGCATGAGGAGATGCCCGAGCTTATGCGCCGCATCGTGGAGCACACCGCGGCTGCTCTGGGCGCCGAGGCCGAGCTCACCGACTACACCATCGCCAACTACAAGGTCGAAAACGATGCCGCCTCGAGCGAGCGCTGCCGCCAAGCTGTGCTCAAGTGCTTGGGTCCCACGGGCGAGGGCCATTACCGCGGCACGCTTTCGGGCGAGGACTTCTCGGAGTATCTGCGCCGCGTACCGGGCGTGCTCGCCTTTGTTGGCACGCGCAACCCCCAGATCGGCGCCACCTATGCCCAGCACTCCTGCTTCTATAAGATCGACGAGAGCGTGCTCGCCAAGGGCTCCATGGTAGCCGCTCAGTATGCCATCGACTTTTTGGCCGAGCCCACGCAAGAAGAGCTCGACGGCCCCACGATCGCCGCGGTTGCCGAGACCAATCCCGACCTGGCAGCCAAGCTGCGCTCTGCCAAGGCAACTGCCGCCGAGGCCCGCGACGCCGTGCACGACGCCCGCACCGCCCGCCATGCCGCCATCAAGGGCATTCACGATGCCCGTGCCGCCGCTCGCCACGATGAGAAGCACGGCGAGTAGCCGTCACGCCCACCTATAACAACCTGGCTATAGCAAAGCGGGGGCGAACGTTATCTCAACGTTCGCCCCCGCTTATGTGTCGACCGCTTTTCTAGCGCGTCCTCCGTCACGACAAGTAAGAGCGAAGGATGGTGAGCCAGCGTGGGGGTTCGAGGTGGATGATATCGTCGGGAACTCCGGCGGGCGCATAGCCGCCAAAGAGCAGACCGGCATCTGCCGGATTGATGAGGCGCACGATCCATACGACGACGACCAGCACGCACAGAACAACAACCGCAATGTCGATGCCGCGCTTTAGCTTGCTCGACGTCACCTCCTCGCGCACGAACGCGAGCACAAACGCAATCGGCACCACCCAAAACAGCGGATGGTAGGCAAAGGCCGCCGCAAAATCGAGGCGCAGCGCCGCCAGCCACGCCCTCGTCATGCCGCATCCCGGACAAGGAATGCCCGTCATCAATCGAAAAATGCAGCCAATGTCGAGCAGGTAGAGCGCGAGCCAGGCGACAAAGAGCGCGCCGGTGCAAAAAAGGGCGCGGCGAAGGAGCTCTGCCGTGCCCCTATGTCCCTGGGAGCTGTTCACGCCGCCCTTATTGTTAGGCACGAGCGCCAAGGCGAGTGTTGTAAGCCGTTGCCATGGCATTGGTATTATTGATGACGATGTTCATAGCGAAGATGGGACCAAGGCCGCACAGGAGCGCGCCGAAGATCTGCCACAGAAGAACGGTGGTGCCGTTTTCCTGGAACACCAGGCCGTAGCGAGGAGCGTTGGCCTGCAGGCGGTTGCCAATCTTGTAATACCAGTAGTACGCGTAGAAGCCGCAGGTCACAAACGATAGAAGGATGAATTCCGCCAGACCCGGCGTGTAATCGCCGTCATCCTGACACAACGTGTTGACGTCGCGTGCCAAGCAATACAGGAAGTAGAACGAATAGATACCGCAGGTCACAAGAGAGAGCAGCAGCCAGCCGATCAGGCTGCGGTCAGCCTTAATGGGGCCATAGCCCATCGGAGCGGATGCGGACTGTTGGGCGTATTGACCGGTGTACTGCTGCTGAGGCTGGGGCGCGGGCTGAATAGCCTGGGCCGGAGCGGGCTGGGGCTGCGGGGCCGCAGCGGCAGAAGCGGCACCAACGGCGGATCCGCAAACAGGGCAGAATTTGGCATCATCCGAAATGGGAGAACCACAAGTGGGACAGAACATGAGCCTCTCCTTTTCCTAAGGCGTCGCACGCCTTCAAACCTTACACGTCTACGTTCTCAACAATAGCCGCGACGTTGTTGCGCAACATTGACCAATTTCCGAGAAATTTTGCTGCAACCGTTTTCCCAGGCATTTTCTTGCTTTCGCAGTAGAAAAAGGCACCCCGGGCTCAGTTGCCCAGGGCGCCTCGACCGGCTATTCGGTTTGATTGTTTTCGGCAGCAGGATTATCGCCCGGCTCATCCGCCGGCGTGGCAAGGGCATCCCAATCGGGCTCCGCAGGCGTCGCCTCGGGCGCCGGGGCAGGTGCCGGGGCAGGTGCGGGCGCGGGTGCCGGAGCAGGGGCAGGTGCTGGCGCGGGCGCGGGTGCCGGAGCAGGTGCGGGTGCCGGTGCAGGGGCCGCACCAGTGGCGGCCGTGGGATTGAATCCCGCAGGAGCAGGCTTCTTCTCACCCGGAAGCACAAACGTCAGAACATCGTCGGCATCCTCATCGGCCCACTCGCTGGCATAGCGCGCGGCCCAGTAGCCAACGGCGCGATACTTGAGCATCTTGCCAAACACAGTCAGGAACACCGTGACAAAGGCAACGATCATCAAGAACAGGATGAGCGTAATGCCGCCGCCCTCGATGATTGCCTCAAGACCCGTGGGGCGATAGTAATAGCTATACATACCAAACGTAGCAATGGCGCCAAAGATGGCGGTGAAGATCCACGTGATGATGTGCGACACGATGCCCGTCAAAAACTCGGGAAGAATCGAGGCGCAGAATAGCTTGCCCAGGTTGGCCTTATAAGACTTCCAGACCTTCTCGAGCGAAAACGCGCTTTCCACGCGCCCCGCGACGGCAAAGTGCATCACGGCGGCATCACCAAACATCTTAAAGAAGATGCCCAGTACCACCGACACGATCATGGCAAAGACAAGCAGCCCCATCGAACCGATGAGGGCACCCTCAAGACCGCTCCAACCATTGAAATAATATGAACCGACGGCACCGATCACGACGCTCTCGATAGCCGAGAACACCACGCCAATCACCGGAATAATGGCCACGAACTCGAGCACACCGGTAATGACAGACGAGAAAATGCCCAATCCAAACGAGGTCGAGCGCAGCAGCGGACGCTCCATGCCGTTATCATCCTTGAGCGACAGGTCACGACCCCACTCGATGGCAAAGCCCGCGCCGCACACGCTTGCCACGTACGCGAGCAAACAGCCAATGGCCGCTGCGATACCGCCGATAACGGGGATAAACAGCACCAGCACCGAGACAACACAGATCAGCGCCGGCAAAAAGGCGATTTGGCATACGCGAACCAAGGCGCCGGGAACCTTAAGCATGTCGTTGAAGGCCTGAGCCATGCAACCCTTGGGCGCGTTCATAGCCGGCTGGGGCGCAACGAACGGCTGCGGCTGCGGCTGGGCAAACGGCTGACCCTGCGGCTGAGGTTGAGCTTGCGGAGCGGGACCGGCGGCCTTAACCTCGGTATTAGGGGCACCGCACACGCCGCAGAACTTGTCGTTATCGCCCATGGGGGCGCCACACTGCGAACAGAACATCGAAATCATCCCTTCGTATCTAGAGCGAATCACCTGGATCGCAAACGATGTCTTTGGCATCATTATCGCCCAATGTGGGGACAAATACCCCAAGATGACCGATTTGCAACGCAGGTGGCTTTATTCAATGATTCGAAGGGTACGCCCGGGCTAGTTCGTGCCGCGGAAGCCCTTGCCGACGATTTCGGAGCTATCGACGATGGTGATGAAGGCGCCAGGGTCAATCTCGCGGGTATAGCGGCGCAGTTGTACTGCCTCGCGACGGCTCAGCACGCTCATAATCACCGTGACGCACTTGCCCGAGAAGGCACCGTAGCCACGGCTGATCGTTGCCGTGCGGTTGAGATGCTTGACGATAAACTCCTCGACCTTAAGGGGCTCGGAGCAAATGATCGTGCAGACCTTACGAAGGTGAATGCTCTCGATAGCCTTGTCGACCACGAGCGTCTTGGCAAACAGACCGAGCACGCAGTACAGGCCGACGCGCGGGCCATACAGGAAAGCCGCGATGGTCACGATGCCGATATCGACCAGCAACAGTGCACGGCCGATCTCGAGCGTCGTGCGGCGCTTGAGGATCATGGCAAGAATGTCGGTACCACCCGTGGAAGCGCCAATGTCAAAGACAATGGCACTGCCCAGCGCCGGCAAGATGACGGCAAAACACAGGTCGAGCCACATATCGCCCGTCATCGAAACATCCGTCGGAATGAAGAGCTCAAACAGCGAGACGTAGGCCGAAAGCGCAAACGAGGCAAAGACGCTCCAAAGGATTGCCTTGCGCTCCAAAAAGATAAAACCCAGGATGACCAGGACCGCGTTGATAATCCACATAAAGACGCCGACGGGCAGAGTCGGGAACAGCGTGGAAAGAATGACCGACACGCCCGAGGTGCCGCCGAAGGCAAAGTGATTGGGGGTTTTAAAGGCCACGATGGCGAACGCCGTGAGGACCAGGCCCAGATTGAGCTCGGCAAAAAAGCGCGGAAAGCCTGGCTCCTGGCTGCGCTTGCGGCCGGCGCGCTCGCCACGTTCGATATCCTCGCGACCGACAACGCGCTCCATCGGCACCACCGGAGGACGATGCATCTCCTCGGCGGCACGCGACGCCGCCTCTGCCGCAGCGGCTTCAATCGCCCATGCCTTGCTTTCGGTCTCGTGTTCGTCGGCCATTACGGCAACCCCTCGTTAACAATTTGGAAACAATGCGCCCATTAGGGTAACGCGGAACGCGAAGATTGCAACCCTTAGTTAGACGAGCGGTATGCCTGCATCGGGGGCATATAGAAAACGGTCGACCGCACTTTTGCTTGCGCGGTCGACCGTTTAGCGTTTTCGCAGGTAAAACCCATCGAAACAAACCTGTCCCTATTTGGTAGGTTACTCGTGCTGGCTGGTGCGGTGCTCGTACTCCTCGGGGGTGATGACATCCTCGATGCGCAGGTTGACGCCTGCCACCTCAAGGCCGGTCATCGCGGCCAGACGCTCGGTGACGCGCGCCTTAACGTCGTCAAAGATCGCAGGCGCATAGGCGCCGTACTCGATGATGACCGAGATGTTGACGACCACGCGGTTGTCATCGGTGACCTCGACCGTCACGCCCTTGGTCAGGTTCTCGGCACCAAACTGCTCCTGCACAAAGTGCATGAGGTTGCCCTTCATGCCCAGGACGTGCGGCACCTCGCGGGTGGCCATGGCGACGATCTTCTCGATCACGCCGTTGGAATAGGTCAGCGAGTCCTCGGACTCGTCCGCCTCCTCGTCCATCTCCTCGTTGTCCTCGTCCGTATCGGACTCGGCCTCGACGAGTGCCTCGTCCTCGAGCGTCACGTCCCCGGCATCCGCGACGGCCTCATTCGCCTCGAGCTCGGTATCGGCCACATCGACCTTCGTGTTAAAAGCCATGGTTCCTCCTTATGCCTGCCGCAGATGCGACAGTCGAATTCATATTAGCGGCCGCTAAACAGACGGCCGAAGAAGTTGACGATACCGTTCTCGCCGTCGCGAATCTGGCCGATCACGGCGCCGATCAGCACAAAGAATGCGATGACGAGCGTGTCCCACAGACCCAACGTAAGTACCAGCACGGCGAGGATAAAGCCTGCCAAGGCGCCGAGCGTAGTATTGGGGTGGCGCACGGCGTAGCTCCAGATAGCAGCGCCCGTACCTTTGATGAGACCCATGGCCTCGTCAAAGTCGTTGGCGGCGCTGTCGTGCTGCTCGCCGGCCTCGGGCTTGGTGTCGGCGGACTCGCCTGCCGGCGTAGCGTTCTGGTCGATCGTCAGGCGCGGCGTGCGGGCGGTCTTGTCTTGATTGGTATCACTCACCGGAAACCTCCACGGGCTGGACGGTAGTCTTGGACGGCAAAAAACGGACGCGCGCGGTCGTGCCCGGCGTGCCGAGCATGGTGTCGCAGGCCTTCTCGATGCGCTGCTGCATCGAGGTGGCAAGAGCGGCAACGTCCTTGTCATCGAGCGCGATGGCCTCGACCTTAAAACGAACGCGCGACTCGTCGGAGCCTTGAACGCGTGCCTCGATATGCTCAACCATCACGCGATCATCGCACTCTGCCGCGGCACGGGCGCACGAGGAAAGCGCTGCGAGCGTGACCTCGATATTGCGCTCCCCCGCCGGATGCACGCAGGACGGCTCGCGACGCGCGAACATCAGGCGGAAAAAACCGATGAGCACGCCAAGTGCCACGATAGCGGCACACGCCGTAACGACGACGCGAGGCATGGCGTCACGCAGCAGCAGCATAAAGCGATACGTATACGGTCCCCAGAACTGGCAGATAAGCGTACCCAGCGCCACGATGGCGGCGGCAAGATACACGATCGCTAGGGCTCGTTTGAGTACGCGCACGCGCGCTCCCTTCAGGTTTCGGTCCACAGAATGCAAAACGATTCGCATCGTTATAAAAGAGCCGGGTCCGGCGCCATACGCACGCGGATCCGGCTCATCTATTCCACGAGGCTTGCATGCTCGCTTCATTATGCCCAGATATGCACGGCTTAACCCGTGTGGGCGCTACTCCTCCTCGAGGGCAGCGATGACCTCGTCGGTCATGTCCATGGTGCTGTAAACATCCTGGACGTCGTCGAGGTCCTCAAGACGGTCGATGAGGCGCTGGACCTTCTTGGCGTCGGTACCGGAGACCTCGGTCGGGGTGGTCGGGACCATGGTGGTCTCGGAGCCCTTGACCTGGACGCCCTGCTCCTCGAGCGCCTTGGAGACAGCCATGACGTCGTTAGCAGCGGTCCAGACAATCCACTCCTCGCCGGCGTCCTCGTAGTCCTCGCCACCGGCCTCGGCGATGGCCATCATGAACTCATCCTCGTCACCGGCAGGACCGTTGGCGATCATGGTCTCCTTCTTGGCGTTCTCGTCCAGGATCTCCTTGGCGACGACGATCTGGCCCTTGCGCTCAAACTGGAAGGCGACGGAGCCCGAGGTGCCCAGGTTGCCACCAGCGTGGGAGAAGGCGGAACGGACATCAGCGGCGGTGCGGTTGCGGTTGTCGGTCAGGCAGTCAACGTAGACGGCGACACCGGCGGGACCGTAGCCCTCGTACACGATGTTCTCGTAGACGGCGGCGTCGGCACCCGAACCGAAGGCCTTGTCGATAGCGGACTTGATCTTGTCCTTAGGCATGGACTGAGCCTTGGCCTTGGCAACAGCAGCAGCGAGGCTGGCGTTGTTCTCGGGCAGCGGGTCGCCGCCGAGACGGGCAGCAACGGTGATGTTGCGGCTCAGCTTGGAGAAGAGGGCGGAACGCTTGGCGTCCTGCGCGCCCTTACGATGCTTGGTTGTGGCCCACTTAGAGTGTCCGGACATACGTGTCTCCTATCGGTTTCGACCTAAAGCCCAGCGCAGATGCTCGGGCAATATAAACAAACGTCGTTATGATATACCTACTGGCCTGCGAGATAAACCCCAAAATGAAGGCGTCGTGATGATGCAGCCCCTTAGTGCAAAGTAACCTGTCCCCTTTGCACCAAATTAGGACCAGAGGAGATCGCTACGGGTGATGGTGGCGCCGATGGCAAAGGGCATGCAGGCGATGACCGGATACAGGTAGCGCATGTAGGTCGAGCCGTTGCAGGGACCAATCAGGCACACGGCGAGCACGCCCAGCAGCGGCACCCAAATGGCCAGCCCGCGCCACGAATGGCGACGTAGCAGATAGACCACCACGGCGATCATGATCCACACATAGGTGGCCGAGCTCATGGTGAGCGAGATAAACGGGATGCGTTGTACTGCCACGCGATACAGGTTGATCAGGTGGTCGCACCAGCGCACAACCTTGCTATCGACCGGATGGAAGTCGAAGTACTTGAGGTTATCGGGCTTCGCCATGATCTCGGCACTGCGCGCCGTGCTGTAGACCCACGCATCGCGGGCACTCGGATAAAAGTAGCCGTAGTAGTTATTGATGAGCGCCGAAATATAGCACTCGGGATCCTTTTTGAACATCTGGGCCCACACCTCAAAATAGGCCTTGATGTCCTCCTGCGAGGCATACTCGTTAAAGCAATTTTTGACGGCGTCCGACTTATCCGGGTTGTAACGGCGGCCCAAGTTCTCGTACTTGAGCACGCGGTCGATCACGGCACGCTCTTCGTCGGTCACCAAGCCGTCGCAAGGAGCCTCCACGATGGTGCCGTCCTCCTTAACCGTAGGGTTGACGCCCGAGTTGAGGCCGTCGTGCTTTTGGACGAAACGAGCCGTCTGCTGGAACGGAATCGAGAGGATTTCGCGCTTGGAACCAGGCGTGATGTCGTGCGCCGGCATAAAGACCTTGGTGAAGTACATATTAGAGGCAAGGCAGAGTGCAAGCACCGCAAGAACTCCCACCCAGCGGAAACGCGGGGTGGCGCCCGAAGGCGCAGCACCGGCCTGCTTGGCTGCACGATGAGCCACATGCGCGTCCCATGCGCAAAACGCCGCCGCGATTACGCATGCCGCCAGGGGAAACACCAGGCCGCCGTTGCGCAGAAACGTGGAACCCATGGCGCCCAGAGCGAGCAGCAGCCAATCATGGCGCGCAAAGAGCACGGGCCTCTGTTCGCCCGCACGCTCGGCATTGGCATCGCGACGGGGCAGGCCGCAGGCCACGAGCTTCACGGTCTGCACCAACAGCACTAAAAACGCGTCGGCAAACAGCACATCTTTGGTAAGCAGGGCCGCGTAGTTGGAGAACATGGGCATAAACACAAAGAACAGCAAGATCATGCCGCGGACCGGCAGGCTCACGCCCAGCTTGCGCAGCGACGAGATGGAATAGGCCATGCAGGCGGCCGTAATGACAAACTGAGCGCAGGTGTAGATGGCAAGACCCGCGTTGGCGCTGTTGAACAGTGAAAGCCCCAGCTGGACGCACGAACCGATGATAGCCGTGTGCACCACGGGATGATGTCCGTTGAGCAACACATTGGGATTGAGCAGACGCAGGTAGTCACTCGTGCCGTTGGGATAGTTGAACCACTGGCGAATCTGCGCGCCCGTATCTCCCATAAAAAGGCCAGGCAGCGAAGCGATGAGCGTGGGCGCCCAGGCGATCATAAGCACCAGGAAGGGCCCGGCAAAGGGATGGACCGAGAGCACGGCGTGAGCCACACGCCATACGCGGCCAAAGTGCGCTTCGGAAAACGGAATGCGCCGAGAGCTCAGCCAATCTAGACACTCAAAGGCGAGGTAGAAGGCAACGACCGCCAAGAGCATCCAGCCCGCACCGCCTATCCAGGCGCAGATGATGCGGGCCTTGTCGCCGAGCACGATCTCGGCCGAATCGGTGAGGTCGTAGCTGCGGCCAAACACCATGCAGACGGCAAAGAACAGCGACGGAAGGATCACCGAGGGACGCCAAGCGTCGCCGCGGCCAAAGAACACGTAGCGAAATGGCAGCGTGAGGAGGCAGGCAAGCGCAAGCAGCATGACCGCGTCGGTATGGCCGGCAAACGAGAGGAGTACCTCGTAGCACACGTACAGCATGCCCGAGGCTTTGGGGTCAATCGCCAAGACTGCGTTGCTCGACACCGGGGCGGGATCGATGGAAAACGCCGTGGTCGCCAACAGCGCAAGCAAAAAAGCGATGAGTGTCTGCTTGGCGGGGTAGCGCTTAAACCAGACGATGCGAGCGGCATCGCGCGCAGCCGTTGTGGAGAGGTCGGAATCCTTCACAGTCCAAAGAGCCTTTCTAGAAACCTGCCAAAAAGGGACAGGTTTATTTTGGCAGGTTTTATCTGGGGAAACGTTACTGTTCTGTCATCGTTGCCCAGCAAACCACCACAAAGGCGCCTGTCCCCTTTGTGGTGATTAGGCGTCGAGGTAGATGCGCTGGGGTTGGTTGCGGCGACGAGCAAAGATGATGAGCGCCAGGCCCGCGATTACGAGCGGCAGGCTCAGCAGCTGACCCATGGTGATGACGCCGCCCAGCAGATAACCCAGCTGGGCATCGGGCACGCGCACGAACTCAACGAGAAAGCGGACGATGCCGTACCCCATCACGAACACGCCCATAAACGTACCCTGGGGCAGCAGCGGCTTTTTGCGGCTGAGCACCTGCAGAATGCAAAAGAGCACAATACCCTCGAGGAATGCCTCGTAGAGCTGGGAGGGATGGCGCGGCATATCACCCGCGGTGCCGCCAAAGATCACGCCCCAGGGCAGATCGGTCGGCTTGCCCCACAGCTCGCCGTTGACAAAGTTGGCGCAGCGTCCCAGACATAAGGCCAGCGGAGCACCGATAACGGCAAGATCTGCCAAAGTCCAGGCATCGAGCTTATACATGCGGCACACGATGATGCCGCCGATAATGCCGCCCACCAAGCCACCATGGAAGCTCATGCCGCCCTCGTTGGTGGCAAAGATCTCGAGCGGGTGCGCCCAGTAGTAGCCATCACCGTAAAAGACGACGTAGAACAGGCGCGCACCGATAATGAGGCCAAAGACCACGCCGACCACGACACTCGTCAGGTCGTCGACCGTAATGTCAAAACCCCAACGGCGCTGCGTGCGGTACATGACGACCGCCGTGAGCAGAGCTCCGACCACATAGGCCAAGCCGTACCAGTAGATGGTGATGGGCCCCGCCGAGATGGCAACGGGATCAAGCATATGGTAGAGGTCGTTGAGCATGTCGACCCTCCTACTCCCTACATACAAATGCGGCCGCGGGCCTTGCGCTCGCAGCCGCATATTTGGGCGTAACGTCTATGCGGAGTATGCCGTCCGCAGCTTTCGCATCTTAGAACGGCGCGTACTCGTCGTACAGGTCCTCGGCCTCGCCGGAAGCATTGACCTGCTCAACGCGGGTAACGCCGGGCACATGCTCCTTCAGGATACGCTCAATGCCCATGGAAAGGGTCAGCGAGCTCATGGGGCAGCCGGCGCAAGCGCCCTGCAGCTCCAGTTTGACGACGCCCTCGTCGTCAACGCCCACATACTCCATATCGCCGCCATCGGCCTGCAGGTTGGGGCGAATCTCTTCAAGAACCTTCTTAAGCAGCTCTTCGTTAACAGCCACAGGGGCTCCTTTCTCACAATAACGCGGGCGCGCCCGCGGACAGGGGCTATGTTACTACAGCCATGTACCCGCTTAGGCGCCAGCCATGCGTGCGGACACGACTTTCACGAGCGGTCAATTTGGGACGGGGCTCTTTTGGCTGCCTTTTGTTGCCAGCTGACGTTGCCACGCGCTACTGCTGAGCCTGCCCCTCGGTGCCGATGTGAACATCGACGATAACCTGGCGGTAGCTGATGCCACAGGAGTCGAGGATGCGGCGGCTGATGCGTCCGTCATCGGTATCGGCGTACTTGTTGTCCAGATAGACAACCTCGCCCACGCCCACCTGCGCCAAAATCTTGGCGCAGTCGTGGCACGGGAACAGCGTAACGTAGACCGTGGAACCCTCGAGATCCTTGAGCGAGCCACGGTAGTTGAGCACGGCGTTGGCCTCGGCATGGACCACGTAGTTGTGCTTGTCCTGCAGCGGGTCGTCGCTCGTACCCCACGGGAAAAAGTCGTCGTTGAGCGCCGAGGGCGTACCGTTGTAGCCCACCGAAAGGATGCGGTGGTTGGTGCTGGCGATGCACGCACCCACCTGCGTGTTGGGGTCTTTGCTGCGGCGCTGCGCGGCGATGGCCACGCTCATAAAGAACTCGTCCCAGCTAATGACGTCCAGGCGCTTGCCTGACGAAGTTTGATGAAGATCGTCCGACATGGCAGACACCTCCGTAATCGCAATAGTTTGACCCATTGTAGCAGGTGAAAGGTGGAGGCGTTTGTCCCACCGGCGCCCTCACTTTTACACGCGGCGGGGCTTTTGGTTGATGCGGTAGAGCTCGGCGAGACCCCGCAGCGTCAGTGCGTCGTCGACCGTCAGGCTGTGGCCGACCAACGCCGCGAGTGCCTCGGCGTCGTCGCCGGTAATGACGATGGGCACGTCGCCCTCCCCCGCGGCCTTGGTCGCGCGCATCTCGGCGAGCACCATATCGAGCATGCCGTCGATGCGGGCCACCTCGCCCAGAACCACGCCCGAGCGCATGGCCTCGCGCGTGTTGCGGCCGATGACGTGTGTCGGCGCCGAGGGCTCGACCTGCGGCAAGCGCGCCGCAGCGGCCGAAAGCGAGCGGGCGCCAAGCGCCAGACCCGGCGCGATGACGCCGCCGACAAAGGTACCGTGCGCGTCGATGACCTCGATATTGGTCGTGGTGCCCAGGTCGATCACGATGCACGGAGAGCCGTAGACGGCACGAGCCGCCACGGCATCGGCGATGCGGTCGGGGCCGATCTCGGCCGGGTCGTCGTAGTGCACGGGCATGCCGGTCTTAAGTCCCGGCCCCACGGTGAGCACGCGCCCCGTGCAGGTGCGGGAAAGCGCCGCTTTCCACGGGCGCTCGAGCGCCGGCACCACGCAGCTCAGCACTGCGGCCGCAGGAACGAGCGCACCCGGCATGCCCGCATCGGCTGACAGCGCGCCCATGACCTGCGCGAGCCTCATGCGCGCCTCGTCGGCCGTGATGCTCGACGGCGTGGTGATCTCGCACGTCGCAAGCGGGCATTCCTGCGCCGCGGCCGAATCCTCTGCAAACAGGCCAAAGCGAATGAACGTGTTGCCCACGTCGACCGTCAATATATATGCGCACCCATTAAGCATCGTCGGCGCTCCTTTCGTCTGTCCAGCAGTATATCGCCTACCTAAACCAGTCATCCCAAAATGACTAGCTTGCGGCTATACTGGTGCGCGGTCGTTTGCGAGCTCACGCGGCGGCCCTTGGTAACCCGACTTCCCGCGCCGTATCCGTAGCGGCGCTCCCGGGGGAAGCGGATATACGCAAAGGAGTTTTATATGAGCAATCCCTCGAACCGCGCTTCGATGCGCGGGCAACTCACGCTGCGTGGCGTCGTCATCGGTGTCCTTGGCTGCGTGATCATCACGGCAAGCTCGGCCTACACCGCCCTCAAGATGGGCGCACTCCCCTGGCCGATCGTCTTCGCTGCCGTCATCTCGCTGTTCTTCCTTAAGCTCATGGGCAACGCCAGCCTCAACGAGGCCAACGTCACCCACACCATCATGTCCGCGGGCGCCATGGTCGCCGGCGGCCTGGCGTTTACCATCCCGGGCGCCTGGATGCTGGGCTATGCCGACCAGATCAGCTGGCTCGACATGTTTATCGTGGCGCTCGCCGGCACCATCCTGGGCCTGCTGGCCACCGCGCTCATCCACCGTCACTTTATCGTGGACGCCGCGCTTGAGTTCCCCACCGGCAACGCCGCAGCTCAGACCTTGCGCGCGACCGAGGCCGGCGGCAAAACCGGCAAGCAGCTCTTTGGCTCCATGGCCATCGCCGGCATCTATAGCGTGCTGCGCGACGCCCTGGGCGTGGTGCCCAGCATGCTGTGCACGCTCAACATCCCCGGCGTGACCTTTGGCATCTACAACTCGCCCATGCTGCTCTCCGTCGGCTTCCTCGTGGGCTTCGCCCCCGTCGCCTTCTGGTTTGCTGGCGCCCTGCTGGGCAACTTTGGCATCATCGTGGGCGGCACCGCTGCCGGTCTGTTCGACGTTGTGGCTGCGCAGGGCATCGTCAAGTCCCTGGGCATGGGCCTCATGATGGGCTTTGGCGTCGCCGTCGTCCTCAAGGACATCCTGCCGCAGGTCGCCGGCATCGTCCGCGGTCTAGCCGCCGACAGCTCCACCGACACCGACGAGCAGTCGCTCATCTCGGGCTCCCTTAAGCTCGACGCCGGCATCATCGGCCTGGGCGCTGCCGCCATCGCCGTGATCGTCGCCATCGCGCTTGACCTTGGCCCCGTCCCGGCCGTCATCGTGACGCTGTTCACCTTTGTCACCACCATCATGAGCGCGCAGAGCTGCGGCCAGACGGGCATCGACCCCATGGAGATCTTTGGCCTCATCGTTATGCTCATCGTGGCTGCCTTTGCACAGATCGCTCAGGTCAAGCTGTTCTTTATCGCCGGCATCGTGGCCGTGGCGTGCGGCCTTGCGGGCGACGTCATGAACGACTTTAAGGCCGGCGCTGTGCTGGGCACCAACCCGCGTGCGCAGTGGATCGGCCAGGCCATCGGCGGCATCGTGGGCGCCCTGGTCGCCGCAGCCGTCATGGTCGCGCTCGTCACCGCCTATGGCCCGGACGCCTTTGGCCCCGACAAGAGCTTTGTTGCCGCGCAGGCAAGCGTCGTCGCCACCATGGTCTCGGGCATCCCGAGCGTGCCGTGGTTCGCAGGCGGCTTTATCGCCGGCATCGTCATGTACTGGCTCGGCATTCCGGCCATGATGATCGGCCTGGGCGTGTACCTGCCGTTCTACATGTCACTCACGGCATTCCTGGGCTCCTGCGTCAAACTCGCCTACGACAAGTGGTCCGCCCACCGCGACGCCACCGCTGGTCTTTCTGACGAGGAGAGGGCTGCCAAGGACGCCGCCTTCCAGGAACAGGGCCTGGTTGTCGCCAGCGGCCTGCTCGGTGGCGAGTCCATCGTCGGCGTTATCTTGGCGTTTGTCTCCGTGGGCCTGAGCCTGCTGGGATAGGCCGAACAACAACGCACCAGCGCAGAGCGCGGGGTCGGATCCAATCCGATCCCGCGCTTTTTTGTATCTGCCGAAACCCTCGGCCGCAACGCATTTGCCGCGCACCCGTTTTCCCACTCGCTTAAGTTCCACGCCAAGATGACCGCGCCGCCCCTCACGGTGTAGAGTACATGCTGCGAACACACCCGCGCTCCCGCGGCAATACGAGGTGGATATGGAACTCGACAAACAACAGATCAAGCGGCTGCGCGAGCGCCATCATCGGCGCCATGGCATCCGCCCCGCCCACAGCGAAGCGGCTGAACAGGCGCATCGCTTCCTAAAGCGGGCGTTCAACATTCGCGAGGGTCGCGCACCCTATCACGTGATCCGCAAACGCTTTGTAAACGGGGCGCGCCTGACCGGCTCGCACCTGTGCATCCTGATCATCGCCATGTTGATCGCGAGCATCGGCCTCGATATCGACTCGGACATCGCCATCGTGGGCGCCATGCTCATCTGCCCGCTCATGGGCTCGGTTCTTGCCATGGCATACGGCATCGCCACGCTCGACCGCGAGATTACCGTCGAAGCCGTCGCCGGCCTTGCGCTGCAAATGGCCTTTTGCCTGGTCACATCCACGTTGTACTTTAAGCTCTCGCCCCTTGGCGCCACCACAGCCGCCATTATCGACAACTCGACGCCCACCGTGTGGGACCTCGCTGTCGCGCTCGCCGGCGGCTTTGCGGGCGGGCTGGGCAACTCACGCGACCAGGAGCCCGCAACGCTCATCGCCGGTGTGGCCGTAGCGACAGCGCTCATGCCGCCCCTGTGCGCGGCGGGCTACGGCATCGCCATCGGAAGCGGATCGCTGTTTCTCTCGGCGCTCTACGAGTTTGGCATCAACGTGATCTTTATCGCACTGGCTGCCGAAGCCGTGCTGCTTCTTTTGCGCGTACCGCTCAAGCGCGACCTGAACGGCGACGGCATCGTGACCGCCGAGGAAAACGCCGAGGTCGACGAGCTATCGCGCAAGGTGCGCCGCCGCATTATTGTGGGCACGGTAATCTTTGCCATCCCCTGCATTGTTATGACGGCGGGGTCTATTGGCTCGGCGCAGGCCGGCGTGCAGGACGGCTACGGCGTCACCGAAACCACGCGCGAGCTTGCGGCGGTGCTGCCAGGCTTTAAGGATTACACCGTCGCCGTCGAGACCTCGGCCACCGAGGGCGACGAGGAGGGCCTTGTCGAGCGCCAGACTGTCGCCCACGTGACGACAGGCGAGGCGCTCGGGGCGCACGACCGCCGCGTTGCCCGCAAGCTCATCGACCTCAACGTGCCCGAGGTCGACCGCGTGGAGTTTGACGTGAAGTGATGTCGGCGCGGGATGAACGCTCGCACGGACGCAAGCTACGACGAGGCGCAGACGCGATACGGACACGAGCAAATAGCGGGGTGCAGTTCACGCCCGCGCCCCGCTCGCCGTTTTATTGCCGTGAATCAACTGGCCGGATCGACATCGCCAGACTCCACTGTAAACGCCGGACCGGTACTCACCAGATAAAAACGGGTCACCCTGGTATCTCTAAATAGGTAGAGCAAGCCCTGATCGCGTCGGCGCGAAATATATGCCACGTGGACCGTACCAAATATTTCGCCGTTTTCATTCTTTAATACCAGAATGTTGGGGTCGTCCATACGCTCGAACTGTCCATCAACGCAGCCGCCGCCCTTGCCGACCAACTGCCATCGATGGTTATCCTCTTCAAGAAAGGCCAGGGTTTCCAAACCTGCTTTGTCATCCCGATAGTAACCATCAATGGCAAAGCCTTCGGAAGCGCATTCCTGCATATAGGATGTTTCTCGACTTATAGCGAACTGCCCTATAGCGCCTAGGAGCACAGCTAGGCAAACCACTGCAAAGGTTATTGAGATAGTGCGGCGGCCCATGCCAGCCAGCCCGATACTTGTTTAACAGAGCGCGAAACATACTTGGGACCTCCGATATCAGAGCAAACGTCACCCGCAGCCCGGCGGCAGTCATATGTTTCCAACATCAAACCATATGGCTGCCACTCGCGGAGGGGGCATCGGTGAACGGTGTGTTTTCATACTCCATTGGTCAAACCTAAGCGCGGCCCTACAGCTCGTACTTGTACACGCGGTAGATGAACTTCTCGGCTTCCATCTCAAAGGTAGCAATGGGCAGTCCGTAGCGGTCGTACTCGGTAAAGGTCTTGGCCTGGCCCGATGCCACGAGCATACTGCTCGAATCGCCGACGCGCTGCGCGCTGCTCACGTCCAGTCGTCACGTCAATCTTGATGATGAGGTCCTCGACGTTAACGCGCTCGCCCTCGCTCTTTTTGGCTGCCGCGGGGTGTGCGGGGAAACGCAGCAACTTTGGGCACGTCACCGGTCTTTTTTTCGACCGGCAACCTCATACGACACGGTCACGGCGTCGGCGATCTCAAAGAGTAGCTTAGGCTTATGGCAATGCAGAGACGCAGGGTGCGCAGCTAATCCGCGATACCCCCCGACTTATTCAGGGCGGCCGCGATAGCGCTCAATCCAGTCCACGGCAAAGTCGACAAGCTCGCGTTGGCGCATAAAGCGGATCATCCCGTTACCGAGAGGCGCCGTACGCACCGAGCATTCACGTTCAAAAGCAGCGCCGATCTCGTCGAAGTCCTCGCCGTCGACAAAAAGTGTTCGGTACTCCTTCCACACGCGCTGACCGTTTTCCATGATCGCGCTGTGTTCCACACAGTCGTGCTTGCCGGGGTACTGCGCACGGGCATCTGCCAAATGCAGCGACGTATTCTTGTCATAGCCAACGCCCACCAGCAGAACATAGCCGTCCAAATCGTACAGACGCGCGATGGGCGATCCGTCGCCAAAGATGTTGCTCAGGTCGTGGTTTTCCGTCAAGAATTGTGCATGCCGGCCGTTTGCCGCCACCGAGCGCGCCGGATGGTCGCTTCTATGCATACCCGGCCATGTGCGAAACATCTCGGCAACGGCCCCCATCGTATTGGTAGGCGTAATGCGCTTGTCATAAGCAGGCCAGTTATCGCGAATCAACTGCCACCATTCTTGAGGTTCCTGCCAATGGACGCCGCTCTCGGGGTCCAGGTTTTTCCAGGATTGCGTCGGCATCATGATGGTGCCGGTCTCGCCCACCGTCTGGAGCAGCGCCTCGATCACCGGCTGCGCGCCGCCGCACACATATCCAAGCGAGCTGAGCGAGCAATGGACCATAACCGTCTGCCCCGCGCGCATGCCGACGGCAGAAAGCGCGTCGAGGATATCCCGCTTGAGCACGATTTGTCGATCCATTGCCATTTCCTCGCTATCCCCGCACCCATTTGCTTTTGCGTCATGTGTCGGAATGGCACACGGGCTATGCGGCGTATTTCTGCTGCAAATGATACGCTCCCAATGTCCCAAGGGATCTTTTTAGTACTTGAAGAAGCCCTCGCCCGAGCTTTCGCCCAGCTTACCTTCGTCGAGCATTTTCTTGAGAACGGTGGCCATGGCCTTAAAGTTGTAGGGCATCATCATCTTTTTGAGCAGCGGACTCACCAGGCCCGGGACCTTCTGATACTGCATAACGATGTTGTAGGCCGTCTGGATGCCCACCGTGTCGAATACGCGGAACGGGCCCTTGGGAGCGCCGGTGCCGCGCGTCCATGCGAGGTCGATGCTCTTGGGATCGCTCACACCCGAGACATACAGGTCAAGGCCCGAAAGCAGCCACGGCACCAGCATGGAGTTGAGCAGGTAGCCGTTCTTTTCCTTGTTGACGGGAAGCGCCAGCATGCGAATGTCGTTGGCGAAGTCGACGAGCTCGTCGAAGTAGCGCTTGTCGGTCTGGTCCTGGGCCATGACTTCGGTCATGTTGTTCTTCCAGATGGAGTTGGCAAAGTGCAGCGACAGGTATTTCTCGGGGCGGCCGGTGTACTTGGCAAAGGTGCTCGGCAGCAGCGTGGAAGAGTTGGTCACGACGACGGTCTTTTGCGGGAGGACCGGGGCGAGCTTCTTGTAGAAGTCAATCTTTGCCTGGGTGTCCTCGGCCATAGACTCGATGACCAGGTCGGCATCGGCCACGGCCTTGGCAAGATCAAGCTCCAGCTTGAGCGTGGAATAGGCACGCTCGACGGCGGCGAGTGCCGCCTCCTTGTCGAAGGGCTGGTCACTATCGGCGATACCGGCGCACCACTCGTCTGTGCCGTCCGCCATGCCCTCGATAGCAGCGATGTATTCCTCGCGCACATGATCGATCTTGGGCTGGGTGCGGCCGATGCTGCCCTCGCTGCGCAGCCAAATCGTTACATCAAAGCCGCAGTAGGCAGCCTGAAAGGCAATCTGGCTTCCCAACACGCCGCCGCCGGCAACACAAACGGTCTTGTAGCTCATGAAACGGTCCTCTCTTACGTAATTCCATAGATGTGTATTTATTCAACCGTAAGGGGGCTGCACGCTGGGGGTGGGTTCTATAAACGGACGGTATTTTGCGGCGAACGGATACACTTGTTCATTAACTCAGGGTTCCGTGTCCAGCAAAAACGGGAGGTAGCCGGTGCGGCCACCTCCCGTTTGTCTCATATCTAACCCAAAACAGGCCAGTTATTTCTTAATGCCGCGTCCCAGACGCTTGGCGACCGACGCCACGGCTTCCTCGCTGGCCGGCCCGCAGCTCACGCAGCCATCGTGGGCACGCATCTGGCCGGTGACCTCGTCCATCGCGAGCGGCGCCACCTTCTCGAGCTTAAAGCCCTTGCCGGCGCGCATGTTTTCCTTGGCCACGCTGATCATGAGCTTAATACGGTTGAGCTGGTTGACCTCGGACGCACCAGGATCATAGTCCACCGCGACAATATTGCTCTCGGGGTGCTGACGGCGCAGCTCCTTGATCACGGCCTTGCCCACCACGTGGTTAGGCAGGCACGCGAAAGGCTGCGTGCAGATAATGTTGGGTGCGCCATGATCGATCAGGTCGAGCATCTCGGCCGTGAGCAGCCAGCCCTCGCCCATGTTGTTGCACACCGACAGCACCGTACGGGCCTTGTCGGCCATGGTGCCGATGCGCTCGGGCGCCTCAAAGCGGCGGGATTTTTCGAGCATCTCCTCCACCGGCGTGCGCATCCAGTCCACGAGCTTGATAAGCGCCTGCATGCCCGCACGCGTCGTGGCAGAGCTGCCCAACTCGTCCTTCTGCAGCTCGGCGTTGCTCATAGAGTACAGGAAGAAGTCGAGCAGGCCCGGCACCACGGCCTCGCAGCCCTCGCGCTCGATAACATCGACCACGTGGTTATTGGCCGTAGGGTGGAACTTGACCAGGATCTCGCCGACCACGCCCACGCGCGGCTTGGTGCCCTCGCCCACGAGCGGCATGGTGTCGAACGCGCGGATGACCTCGCGGCACAGCTTGGTGTAGTTGTGGCGGTTGAACTTGGGCGCCAGCTTGCGGGCTCGTGCCATGTACTCCTCGTAGAGCGCGTTGGCGGCACCGGGCGTTGCCTCGTACGGGCGGCAACGATAGAGCATCTGCATCATCACGTCGCCAAAGAGCACCGCGTAGACTGCCTGTTTAAGCAGCGCCGGCGTGATCTTAAAGCCGGGGCTGTCCTCGCCGAGCGCCACGGCCGAAAGCGAGATCACCGGGATCTCAGGATGGCCGCTCTCGCGCAGGGCCTTGCGGATGAGCGCGATGTAATTGGTGGCACGGCAGCCGCCGCCGGTCTGGCTGATAACCACGGCCGTCTTGGACAGGTCGTACCGACCGCTCTCGATGGCCTCCATAATCTGGCCGGTCACCAAAATGGACGGATAGCAAATGTCATTGTTCACGTAGCGCAGGCCGGCCTCGACGGCGTCGTGATCGGTCGAGGGCAGCAGCTCCAAGTTGTAGCCAGCACCACGGAACACCTCTTTGACCAGGTCAAAGTGGATCGGCGCCATCTGCGGGCACAGGATGGTGTAGCCCTCGTCGCGCATCTGCTCGGTGAAGGGCACCTTGGGCCACGCGGTCGATGCACTCTCGCGCTGCGCCTCGAACGTGTACTTGCGGCTCGCGAACGCGGGGGCATCCTTGGAGGGCGCCACCGGCGCGGCATCGCCCTGCTCGTAGGCCTCGCCCGCGGCCGTGGCCTCGGCCAAGCGTTCGGCCTCCTGGTCCTTAAGCGCCGCCATGAGTGAGCGGATGCGGATGCGCGCGGCGCCCAGGTTGGACACCTCGTCGATCTTGAGCACGGTGTAGATCTTGCCGCTGGCTTCCAGAATCTCCTGCACCTGATCGGTGGTCAGGGCGTCCAGGCCGCAGCCGAAAGAGTTGAGCTGGATCAGGTCCAGATCGTTGCGCATCGTCACAAAACGGGCGACGGCGTACAGGCGGCGGTGGTACATCCTCTGGTCGACGACGCGGATGGGGCGCTCGGGCGTCACGAGATGCGCGAGCGAATCCTCGGTAAAGACCGCAAAGCCAAAACTCGAGATAAGCTCGGGCAGGGCGTGGTTGATCTCGGGGTCGTTGTGGTAGGGACGACCGGCGAGTACGATGCCGTGGCCGCCGTGGTCCTCGACCCACTTAAGAGCCTCCTCGCCCATGGTCTGGATATCCTCGTGGAAGCGCGCATCGGCCTCGAAGGCGGCGTTGACGGCAGCATCGACCTCGGAGCGCGTGATCTTGGGACCACGCACGCGGCCGCGACCAGCCTCGGCATCGGCCACACGGTCGACGGCGAGCACCTGATACAGGCGGCGCTTGAGCTCGGTCTTGTCGTGATAGGGCACAAACGGGTACAGGAACTCGATATTCTGCTCGCGGATCTCGTCGATATTGAGCGCCAGCGCCGTGGGGTAGCTCATGACGATGGGACAGTTATAGCAGTTGCCGGCGGTCGGATCCTCCTTGCGCTCCCAGCGCACGCACGGCATCCAAATGAAGTCGACATCGCGGTCGATAAGGTTCATCACATGGCCGTGGCTCATCTTTGCCGGGTAGCACACGCTCTCGGACGGCATGGACTCGATGCCCGCCTGGTAGGTCTTTTTGCTCGACTGGTCGGACAGCTGCACGCTAAAGCCCAGGCGCGTAAAGAACGCGTGCCAGAAGGGGTAGTTCTCGTACATGTTGAGTGCGCGAGGGATACCCACGGTGCCGCGCGGGGCCTCGTCGGGGCTCAGCACCTCGCGGTTAAAGAGCAGCTCGTTTTTCTTTTTGAAGAGGTTGGGCGCCTCGGTCTTCTGCTTTTTGTGGCCGGCGCCCTTCTCGCAGCGGTTGCCGGTGATAAAGCGCCTGCCGCCGCCAAAGTCGTTGACGGTAAGCTGGCAGTTGTTGGAGCAGCGACCGCAGCGGACATGCTTTTGCGTCACGGTAAGGTGCGCGATGTCCTCGGCCGAAAGGATGGTCGAGGTGCCGTCGGCGCCGGCGTGATCGCGGGCGAGCAGGGCCGCACCATAGGCGCCCATGCAGCCGGCGATGTCGGGACGCACGGCATGAACGCCGGTGAGCTGCTCAAACGCGCGCAGCGTGGCATCGGACATAAAGGTGCCACCCTGAACGATCACCTGGCTGCCGATCTCCTTGGGGTCGCGCAGCTTAATGACCTTGAACAGGGCATTCTTGATGACGGAATAGGACAGGCCGGCCGCGATGTCGCCCACCGTGGCGCCTTCCTTTTGCGCCTGCTTGACGCGTGAGTTCATGAAGACCGTGCAGCGGCTGCCCAAATCGACCGGGGCCTTGGCATGGATGGCGGCATCGGCGAACGCGCGCACGTCCATGTTCATAGACACGGCGAAGCTCTCGATAAAGCTACCGCAACCCGACGAGCAGGCCTCGTTGAGCATGATGTGCTCGATAACGCCGTCCTTGACGCGCAGGCACTTCATGTCCTGGCCACCGATGTCCAGGATAAACTCAACGCCGGGCAGGAATGCCTTGGCGCCGCGCAGGTGCGCAACGGTCTCAATCTCGCCGGAATCGGCCTTGAGAGCCTCGATGAGCAGCGCCTCGCCGTAGCCCGTGGTGGTCACGTGGCCGATGGTGCAGCCGGCGGGGATGTGGTTGTAGAAATCGGCCATGATGACCTTGGCCGTACCCAGGATGTCGCCGTTGTTGTTGCCATACCAGGTATGCAGCAGCTGGCCGTCCTCGCCTACGAGCGCGGCCTTCATGGTGGTGGAACCGGCGTCGATGCCAATGAACACGCGGCCGGTGTAGCCGTCGAGCTTGCCCTTGGGGACGACTTCCTGGTCGTGGCGGGTTTTGAACTCGGCGAAGTCCTCGTCGGTGGCAAAGAGCGGATCCAGGCGCTCGACCTCGGCACCCTGTGTGTCACCCAGGGCATCGATAGCCTCGATGAGCTGCGGGAACGTGCTGAGCTTGTTGGACTCATGCGCCATGGCGGCGCCGCTCGCCACAAACAGGTGAGCGTTTTGGGGCACAATGCGGTGCTCCTCGTCCAGGTTGAGCGTAAGGTAGAAGCGGTGGCGCAGCTCGGAGAGGTACTGCAGCGGGCCGCCCAGGAAGGCGACGTTGCCGCGGATGGGACGGCCGCACGCCAGGCCCGAGATAGTCTGGGTCACGACAGCCTGGAAGATGGAGGCCGCCACGTCCTCGGGGCGGGCGCCTTCGTTGAGCAGCGGCTGGACGTCGGTCTTGGCAAAGACGCCGCAGCGGCTGGCGATTGGATAGATGGTGGTGGCGTTGGCCGCGAGCTCGTTGAGGCCGCTCGCGTCGGTGTGCAGCAGGGTTGCCATCTGGTCGATGAACGCGCCCGTGCCGCCGGCGCAGGTGCCGTTCATGCGCTGCTCGATGCCGTTGTCGAAGTAGATGATCTTGGCGTCCTCGCCGCCCAGCTCGATGGCGACATCGGTGGCCGGGATAAGGGTCTCGACGGCACGCTTGCTGGCGATGACCTCCTGGACAAACTCCAGGTCGAGCCACTGGGACAGCAGCAGGCCGCCCGAGCCGGTAATGGCGCAGGTCATTTGGGCCGTCGGCAGCACGGTCGCGGCACCCTCGAACAAGTCGCGGGCGCAAGCGCGGACGTCAGTGTGGTGACGCTGGTACTTGGCGTAGACAATCTGGTTGTCGTCGTTGAGCACAGCGAGCTTAACGGTGGTGGAGCCCACGTCGATGCCCAGGTGCAGGTTGCCGCGAGCGGCCTCGGGGTTGAAGATCGCGCCTTCGGGGGCGTGGGCGGCGGCTACGGGCTCAGCGGCAGTGACGGGCTCGCTAGCGACGGGCGTCTCCCCTGCCGCGTTCTTGGCCTCGGCAACCGCCTCGGCAACTTTCTCGGCAGCCGCGGTCGCGGCCTTCTGCGCGGCGTCCACCACGGCGGGCGCGGCCTCGCGTGCGGCAGCAACCACACGGTCCTTAATGCCCTCGACGAGTTTGCTCATCTGTCTCTCCTCTTAGTTGTTGGACTCGACGGTTGCGGTGGTGTCGACCGCATCCTCGAGCTGCAGATTCAATAGCTTCATGCCGTATTCCGGCACGTTGATATCGATGGGTTGGCCATACAGGTCGCCGGGGCGCACAAAGGCGATGACCGTCATAATGCGCGCCATGGTCTCGGGCGATTCAGAAAGGTCACGCTCAAACCAACGTTGGATCATGCCGACCTCGGCACTCACGACATAGGTGACGTAGTAGTCAAAGAAGGTGCCCAGCGCCAAGCCCAAAATGCCCGTCTGTGCACGCGGCACCACGGCCTCGCGTGCGGTATCGATGATCTTTTTAATAAAGGCGGGGTCGCCGCCCGGGCCCAGCAGGGCCCCGATAAGGTCGCGATTAGCCGCAAGATAGCGAAGCAGCTCAACCGAACCGGGTGCCGGCTCGAGCTCGTCGATATTGCGGTAAAGATCGGGTAATTGAGCTGCGGTGATAAGCTCCACCCGCTCGCGAATCTCGGCAAGCAGGCCGTCCTCGATCTGGCTGATAAAGTCGGGGATATCGCGGTAGTGCGAATAGAACGTGCGGCGTGTAAGACCGGCGCGCTCGGTGAGCGACGCGACGTTAATGCGCGAAAGGTCGCCGCTTTCGGCAAGCTCGCTGGCAAGCGCCTGGCGAAGGGCACGCTGCGAGCGAAGGGACCGGCGATCGCATTTCTCGAGCTGGGACAAGCGTCCTCCTTGTTACTCAGCCTGTGCGCTATTGCACAGTGCGAGTATTATTGCACACCGTGTGTATCAACACGTAAAGGCAATATTTGGAATGTGACAAAGGGGCAGCCTCTTTGTCACATCCAGCGACCGCCTAGGTTGTGCCGGTTGTGCCAGGCTTTTAGAGCGGCATTACCGATTGTCCAAAATGTCATTCGTGGGTAGAATAGTTTCGACGGCAGCCCAAGTTCTGGAAAGCTGGGCAGCGCCGTTGCTTGGATTAAGGGGTCAACGCCTTAGCGGCGGCGACCCCTTTTACGTTGCTTCGAACGTTGCTTGAGTGCCTCGGAAAGCCCGACGAGCGCTGTGAAGAACGAGACCAAAGCGGTCAGAAGTCTCACAAAATCAATCAGATCGGTCATGGGCATCACCTCCCATCAGATGGAGGGCGTTGCCCGGCACATGGAACTGCCGTCAACGATACCGATTCTACCAGAGCCTAGTTATATATACGAATATATGTTCGTATTCCAAGCACACAGACCCCCGTGACAAAGGGGCTGTCCCT
>CABUTH010000004.1 GCA_902494465.1 uncultured Collinsella sp. | reverse complement strand
GGTGTTTTCATCTTCGCTCCGGTTGCTGCGCAAAGTCGTTCAGATGAAAACACCGGGCCGCCGCAGAGCACCCTCGACCTACCGGGGATTGCTATGACGTACGTTGGCTGAAATAAAAAAGCAATGCCCGCCGTCCTTGGTGGAGCGGCGGGCACGTTTGCTTAGTTATCGCTGGGACTACTCAGCCTTATTGCGACGGTGGAAGAAGGCACCGATCGCGGCGATGATGGCTCCAAGGCCACCGACGGTCGCGACAGTCGTCACCGTTTGGTCGCCAGTGTTGGGGATCGCCGAACCGTTCTTCTTGCCGCCCTGGGCCTTGTCGCCTGCGGGCTTGCTCGTCTGGCCGCCACCGTTCGAGCCGTTGCCGGAACCCTGGTTGCCCGAACCTCCGGTGTTGCCCGAGCCGCCCTGGTTGCCGGAGTCGGCATCCTTGAGGCCCTCGATGGCCAGCTTGAGCTGGTCATAGGCCGCCTGGAGCTGGGTGTCGGAAGCATTCTCATCACCCAAGACATCCTCGGCGTAGGTAATGGCGTCCGTCAGGGCCTTGACGGACTCGGCCGTCTTTCCCTTGGTGTCAGTCTCCTTCGCCTGCTTGACCAGGGCCTTGAGCTGTTTCTTGGTCGGGTTCTCGACCGGGGTCACCGGGGTCTTCTCGAGCGCGTTGCGAGCACTCTCGAGTGCCTTGAGTGCCTGGTCGACCTCGTCCTGCGTGGCGTTCTCGTCGCTCAAGATGGCGCGGGCGCTCGCCAAGGCGTTCTGGAACACGGTCCAGGAAGCCTCGGTGTAGTCGCTGGCCTTAAGGTCGCCGGCTGCAACCTCGGCATCAACCTTTTCAATCGCGGCAGTGAGGTCGTCCTTCGCCACCGGATCGGGAACGGCCGTACCGTAGAACTTGAGCTCCGCCATGCTGCAGTAGGCGTCAACGCTGCCACCGCCGGCGTGGAGCACCTTGACGGTCACGTAGCGACCGCGCGCGGCACCAAAACTCATCTGCTTCCAGTCGCCACGGTCGGTGAGCACGCGGCCGTCGTTGTCGAAGGTAAACGTACCCATCGACGTGGCGGTGCCCATCTCATAACCGTCGGCGGTATCGGAGACCAGCACCTCGGCCTCAAAGATATCGCCGTTCGTGCCGCCGTCCTGGCGCGGCAGGAACGTGACGTCGGTGAGATCGTAGTCGCGGCCCAGGTCGACGGTCAGGTGCTGGGGCATACCGGCATTATAGGCATAGTCGCTGTGCCAGAGCGTCTGTTCGTCGCCGTCAAGAGCGTTGACGGCGTTGCTGCCCTCGTAGTCGGCCTCGCTCGAGAAGCCGGTCACCTTGACGTTCTCGCGGTTCTCGGGCGTGTTGATGAGGCTCTTCTCATCGACGGGGCGCATCTTGAGGCCGTCGATTGCCTTCTCGATCTTGGCCGTGGCGTCTGCGACATCCTTCTTGTTATAGCTGCCCTGGCCGCCGTCGAGGAGCTTCTGAGCCGCCTCGACCGCAGCGGTGAGAGCTGCATAAGAATCCTTGGTGTAGACGGACTCGCTGTAGCCCGCGGCCTTGGAAAGCGCTGCCATGAGTGCAGAGGTGTCGACACCAGCCTTGACCTCGGCCTCATAGGATGCGGTCTTGGAGGGATCGAGTACCGATGCCACCGTGATCGTTGCCTTGCCCGCCTTGTTGGCACGCAGGTAGTAGTTCACGCTATCGCCGGCCTGGACAGCGGAGACGCTCACCACAGAGGGGTCGGAACTCTCGACCGTCACGTAGGGGTAGCCGGCGCTCTCAGGCGTGGCCTTGGCGTCGACGAGCGTAACATCACCTTCAAAGAACTCGGTCTGGTTCTTGCCCAGCTCGACGCCCTCGATGGCCTCGACACCCTGCGTGTAGTTGAAGTTGATCTCGCGCAGCGTGAGCATCTGGTCACCCGATGCCTCAAGCGGCGTGATCTCGACCTTGGTCGCCTTCTTGCCCTTGTTCTCGGCAGAGAGACCAAAGGCGTAGCGAGCCTGGAAGGAATCGTACTCCCCGCCCGCGAACTCCTGGGTCGAGCCATCCTCGAACGTCACGACGGCCTTGATCTTCTGCACGGTGCCGTTACCGCCGTTGCGGTTGACAACCTCGACGGCATCGAGCTTCGATGGCGTCTTAAAGGCAAATGTCATCGTGGTGGGAAGCTTCACGTAACTCGGAAGCTTGCCCTCACTGTCCCAGTTGCCGCTCCAGTCCCACAGGAACTCAAAGCCGTTGTCGCCCTCGTTATTATCGAACAGCGCGTTATAGCTCTTCTGCTGAATAAGCTTCTCGACGTTGGTGCCGTCATCGGTAGTGAGCTCGTCGTTGGTCATCGTGATGTCGAAGGCGTCGCGGCCGTACTCGGCGACCGCGGGCTGCGGAACGTCCGGCATCGTCACCGTGCCATCGCTCGCAAACTCAAGTGCGTCGCACGCCGGGCCAATGAGCCAAGATGTCGAGGGCAGTTCAACCTTGCCGGCGGTCTTGGCCTTGAGCTTGAAGCTCGCCACCGCGCCGGTGCCGTTGTAGAGCTTGCCATCTCCGCGGTTGGCAAAAGCGAGGTTGATGGTCTGCGTGCCGTCCTCAAACTGGATCTTCTCGCGCGACAGGTTCTCCATGCCGGCGGTCGAACCATCCTGTGAGATGCTCTCGGACACAAACTCAAACTGGTCACTCTTAAAGTTGACGAGCGCGCCCAGGGCGTTGACGTTCTTGGCGTCGGCCGCATAGACATCGACGGTGATCTCATCGCCGGCCTCGACCTCAGTCTTGCTCGGAATCACCGCAAGGGTACCAGCGACCTTGCCCTTCTGCTTGGTGCCGCCGTCGAGCCCCGCCATGGTGAACGAGTAATCGTAGACGTCGTAGACGCCGTTATTGTTGAGGTCAGCAAAGTGGTCGCGGATCTGCGAGTTGAACGTCGAGGCATCGGACCCACGGTTCTCGAGACCCAGATAGTTCTTCATGTTGGAGTAGTCGCCATCGGAGATCGTTGCCTTGTTGAGGTTGGAGCCCACGGCGAAGCCATCCGTGCCGTCGGTCTTGTAGATGGCGATCTCGGACGCGGAGAAGAAATTGCCGACCGAGGCGAGCGGCGTCATACGCACGTAGCGTGCGGCCACGGCGCCGTCGAACGCCACCGTCTTACAGGCGGCGGAGCGCTCCCAATCGACTTCCTGGGTGGTCCAATGCGTGCCGTCGAGGCTCGTCTCGATGCGCATCTTGGTCACGGTGCCATTGCCGGCGTCGTCACGCGGATAGTACTCGAGCTTGTCAAGCTTGTAGGCCTTGCCGTAATCGACCGTCAGGGCCTTGCCCAGATCGTTGCCACCGGAGTGGAAACCGCCGTCGCCCGACTGGAACTCATGGTCGAAGGCGAGATCGGCCTTGTGGCTGCCATAGAGCGAGCCCTCCCAAGTGATCTTCTCAGCTGTGGGGACGTTGCGCCACGGGTCGAGCGCGGAGCTCGCCTCGAGCACGTCACTCCAGGCGGAGTAGCCATCGGCGTTGCGCGAACGAATCTGGTAGGTATGCTTGCTGTTGTAGGCAAGGTCGGCATGCGTAAACTCCGCCGCATCGCCCACGGCGAACACGGTACCGTCTACCTTAAGGTCGTAGGAGGTAGCACCATCGACCTTTCCCCAGGTGAGCTTGATGCTCGTGGGGGTGGTGGCATCCTCGGGAGCGGCAAGGTTCGCGGGTGCGGAGAGGTTCTCGTTGAGGCGGTCGACGGCCAGCGTGGCATCGGCGTTCACGAAGCCGCCGAGTTCGAGCGTCTGCGCCGCTGCAGCGACATCGGTCTTCGCGAACTTGACGTAGACCTTGGGGTTCGTGGTGATCTTGGTGTTGTTGAAGCTCTCGCCCTGCTCGGCCTCGGTGCTGTCTGCATCGCTGCCGTAGTGGTTGAGGTTGGGGGTCTCGTTGTAGAAGTAGACCGCCTGGCCGGCCTCGGGGTTCGCGGCGTCAAAGGCCTCCTGCGAGTTGACCTCAACCACGTTGAGCGCGGAGCCACCGTTCTTGGCGACGACGCTCGTGGGCTTGGCGGACACGTTGGCCACGAAGGTCGTGGTGCGGTTGGAGTCGTAGCCGTTGTAGCCACCCTGCGAGGCTTCGGCGGTAAAGGTCGCGGTGCCGCCCGTGGCCTTGGAGCTGTAGACGGTACTCACATGCTCGCCGTAGGAGATATTGTCGATCGTGCCGTAGGCATCGTCCTCGGTCGTGTTGTTCTGGATGGAAGAGCCGTCGTCCTCGTACTGCGTAAAGGTGCCGTCACCCTCGGTGGCGAAGAACTCGACGATACGCTGGCTGCGGTCGGTACCCTTGGTGTTGGTGTCGCTCACGGCCTCGGGGTTGTTGTTCTCGGCATACATCGGCACGATGGCGTTGGCCTTCACAAACAGCGGCAGCTTCCAAAGCGGCGCATCGTAGTTGTTGAGGACCTGGCCGCCGCGGTACTGCTTACCCGAGAAGTAGTCAATCCAGATGGTGGGATTCTCGTCGGTGCCGTAGTTGGGAAGGTAGATACCATTGCGAACGTCATTGCCGTTCTCATCTGCCTGGGTATCCTGATACACCGGTGCCACCAGGAAGTTCTCACCAAACATGTACTGATACTGCGTCGAGGTGCTTGCGGCGTACTCGGAGTTGTCGGAGAGCAGCATGGCGCGGATCATGGGCAGGCCGGTATCGCCGTTGCCCGTGTCGATGTTGGCCGCCGAGGCCGCGCTCGTGTAGATATAGGGCATGAGTTGCGCCTTGAGCTTGAGGTAAAAGCGCGAAATGCCCGTGTAGGGATCGCCGTGCGTCATGGGCGACTTGCGGTAGGTGCCCCAGCCGTCCATATCGAGCATAGAGGGCGTGAACGTCTTCCACTGGTAGTCGCGCGCGGAGATGATGGGGTCGCCACCAAAGATGCCGTCCATATCGGAGCCGATGTTGGGGTTGCCCGAGAGGCTCTGACCGATATACGTGGGGATGTGGAAGCGGATGTACTCCCAGTTGCCGCCGTACTGATCGCCGGTCCAGATGCCACCAAAGCGCTGCGTGCCGGCCCAACCGTCAAGCGTGATGATGTTGGGGCGCTTGTTGGCACCGGTCGTCACCGTATCGTAGGCCGTCTTGATGCCGTTGAGGCCAAAGGAGTAGCCAGAGCCCACCCAAGCGACGTCGGTCTTGAGGGTGGTAATGCCGCCCGTCTTGACCTCGGCGTCGAAATCGCGAAGCAAATGCCACGGGGTCTCGGAGTTGCTGTCAGGCTCCAGGTTAGACTGGGTCCACAGACCCGTGCTCACACCCTTGGAGTTAGCATACTCGGTAAACTTCTTAAGGTTGTCGACGTTGGCACGCACGGCGTTGAGGCGCTCGGCTGAACTCGTTCCGTCGGAGTTGACGCCGCCGGTCTTGTAATAACCGTTCTGGCCATAGCCGGCACCGTATCCGTCGTTCGGCAGGAACCAGCCGAGCGGCATGTCGTTGTCCTCGTAGTCATCGATAACCTGCTGGGCGGAGAACTGGCGGTCGAAATCGGTCGCCTTCATGTTCTCGGTATCGACCGTGGGGCCCTCTCCGTTGAGCGTCTCGGCGGCAAGCGTGCCGTCGAGCTTGTAGCCCGTCGACATGCCGGACTCGTATTTAACGTTGCCCTTCTCACTCGAAGGCTTGCTGCCCTTGGTCTCCCACTTCTTCTGACCCGAGGTCGTTGACCAGCCATCACGGTTGTAGGCATTAAGGTGACCCAGGTAGAAACCGTACTCGGGCAGCAGTACCGGATTGCCGGTCACCTTGTAGTAGTCCTGCAGCATCTCGGTCGCCACGTTCGAGGCGCCCGTTTCGGTTGCCACGAAGTAATAGGCATCGAACTCATTCTCGCTGTGCGAGGTCGTGACCGTCGAGGAGTCCGTAGAGCCAAAGTCGTAAGAACCCTCGGCAAAGGTGTTGCGAAGCACGCCGTAGCCGTCGCTCGTCCAGTAGAACGGGTTGGGCGAGGCGACGCCGCCGTCGGTCCAGTTATTAGTGTTGGAGATGGCGATGGTCTGGTTGGTGTGCAGGAAGCGCCCATTCTGGGTGCCACCGCCAAAGAAGTTCTCGGACTTCTCCTTGGCGAGTGTCTGGACAGTACCCTTCTTATCAAGGTCGAGGGATGCGGACTCGGAGACCACGACGCGGTCGCCCGATTTAATGCTCATCTTGCCGGTCGCCTTGTCCAGAACCACGGTCGCCTTGCCGCCGGTGATCTCGATAGCGTCGCCTTTGTCGACAACCGTTGCGCTCGGCTTGCTGTAGGTGTCCGAGGTGTCGGGCTGGGCCTGAATCTTAGCCGTGTGGGACTTGCTACGCGGCGTGGCGTACTCGGAAAACTCGCCTTTGGGGTCGACGTTGTAACGGAAAATGCCGTCCTCTAGAAATGTGATACGCCCCTTAATGCCGTCGGCGAAATCGATGTCGACGACGTTCGAGGCTGACTGGGAAACGGTCGCCGAGTCGACGCCCTTGAGCGGCGTGGCAATCGCCTGCTGGGGGCTGGCGAACACGAGAGTCGCCGCTGTTGCGACGAGAACCGCGCTTCCCTTCACCCACCGTTTCGTGAAAATGGAATTCCTACGCACCTGGACTCCTTCCCTCCGACATGCGGAAGTGTCGCGGACGCGCGCCCTGCAGCATGGGCGAACGCATCAAACGGGGGGGGTGTTCGGTACATTCCGTACAATTGGCCCACCCGTTACCAAGGGGTCAACTGGTAGTAACCAGATAGCCACCTATTAGGTTGAATCAGCATACGGGAGCAGTTGCGCAACCAAATTTAGAATTCTCCCAGCGGTATAAAAACGAACGTAGATGGCGAGGTGGGTCTAAAACACGATACCAATTGGTTCTCCAGCCAGATACCACTTAAGCATATTTTTACTGTTTAACTGGTATTACATAACCAATACCTTTCCCTCGGAAACCGGGCTTCGCGAATTATCCTGAGGAAAAGTCGCAGCCGCCATCCCGCGATCCACCGGGAATTACCATGACGCACAATGGCTGATTTGATTTGGAATAGGAGGTTGTTGGAGGGTGGTGGGCAGTTAGTTCAGATTCGTATTTTTTGGCGGTGCTTATTGGCGCTAACAAACTGGTTTTAAGTCGCTTTAGACCTAATAATAGGTCTTTCTCGCTATTGCCCGCCCGTCTTTGTCGGTCCAGACTATCAAAAATAGCTCAATTGTGCCCAAATTGGCCTCCACACGTCCTCTGAAAAATACGTATCTGAACTAACTGTCCAAGAGGAATGTCCACAGATAGAAAAAGGCTCTGGCGAACCTCCGAATCACCAGAGCCTTTCAAAACTCGCACACCTGAAGCACATCGCTGCATTCCTGTTTTCACCCATGAAGTTAGAGAGCCTCTTCCGCCCACTTCTCGAAATCAATCGCACGCCTTTGGGCGGTTCGGTACGCTTCCATGTCTTCACGAGCGCCTACCACTACGATGGCCATTTTTCCTTTGATTTTAATGAGGCGGTACACAATCCGAATGCCACTTCCCCTGAGCTTGATTTTCATGAAGCCAGTCAAATCCGTGCCCGCCTTGTTTCCAAGAGGCTTGCCGAATCCGCCTTCGTTCTGCGGCAATGGGTTCGTTCTGATTCTTTCTATAGCCTTAAACACGTGTTTTCGCTGGGAACCATCGAGACGTTTGAGATCCTTGAGAGCATCCGGGTAGAAAGCGACTTCGTACCCGCTCATTCAAACTCGACCTCATCCATCTGATCGAGTTCGTCCTGGCCCACACCCAACTCTGCCATAACATCAGATAGGGAAACGAGTTCATCATCGCTTGTCGCAGCCGTCCTCTTAAGGGCCAACGTCAACAAGGCGAGGTCCTCCTCCGCCTGCTTAGCCTCTCGGTATTCATCGGGCGTCACGATAACGAACGCCGGCTTGTTGTGTTTCAAAACTACAACCGGGTTGTCGTTGCTCACTCTCGAAAACGCAGCGGGACCCTTACCGTGACTGAAATCGCTGATGGGAACAAGATTGTCGAGCATCTTTAAAGCAGGCATCGAGACCTCCAAATATAAATTCTTTTATGCATTCATTTTAGCATGCAGAAAATACCAGCAATCACGGAATAGTGACACGGACGAGGCATCGCTTTCCACCAACCGTTGATCATCGACCGAGCAAAATGTCCCGCCAAGAGATCGAGCGAGGATTCCGTCCCTCGAAGAGGGCCGTATTGGCCTCCTCGCGGGACGAAATCATCGCTCGTTCGTTTCAGCCCGCGCCATCGCGTGCTAGACGGCCAACTCGCCTGATTCACCCATAAGCCATCGTGCCAGGTCGACGACCTTGATGCCATCCCAATCAGTCGTTTCGTGCCCTGTTCGGGCGATGACGCACTTGGGATAGGCGTCTCGAATCCGTCGCAGCGGATCAAGCTCACGCTCAAGCGTCGCTTCTTGGGAAATGTCGTCACTCACCTGGATATAGACACGGCGGTCACGCCTGATGGCGACAAAGTCTACTTCCTTTTGGTAGAGAACGCCCACGTAGACTTCCCATCCGCGCCGCATAAGCTCGATTGCCACCATATTCTCGTAAACATGGCCAAAGTCGAGCTTTTTCGTGCCAAGCGCGGCGTAGCGAAACGAATGGTCGGCCAGATAGTATTTATCTCCCGTCGACAGGTATTTCTTTCCTGAGACGTCAAAGCGACGAAACCGGTAGAACGCAAACGCATTACACAGGTAGTCGATATACACAGCCAGCGTCTTGTCGCTTATCTTAAGGTTCGCTCGTGAAAGCTCGGCCGCCATCCCCTTGAGAGAAGAGATGTTTCCGACGTTATCCATCAGGAACTCGCAGGAACGTTTAAGCTGCTCCGCATTACGTATACGATATTTTTGTCTGATGTCGCGCAGGATAAGAGTTTCAAGCACATCCGAGATGTATGAGAAACGCATCCTTTCGTCCTGGTAGATATAGGAACCCGGCATTCCTCCCTCGCGGACATAGCGAGCAAGGGCCTCGGCTGGAGAAGTGATCTCGTGATACGCCGAGAACTCCGCAAGTGAAAACGGAAAGACCTCGATCTCCACCGTTCTTCCCGTGAACAACGTCGAGAGGTCGCTTGAGAGAAGAAAGGCGTTCGACCCCGTGATGTAAATGTCATATCTCTCTGACGCATGAAGACTGTTGATAGCCCGCTCGAACCCTTCACACATCTGGACCTCGTCGATCATGACGATATTCCGGCAACCCTCAATATAGTGCTTTTCCACATATGTATGCAGCGCATGGTATTCCGCCAACGGCTCGAACTCAAGTAGATTGAAGTTGACGTGTATGACGTTGGCCGAGGGGTCGTTTGAATGAAGTTGGCTGGCAAACGCCTCAAGCAATTTCGATTTTCCGCATCGCCTGATTCCGGTGATCACCTTGATATCAGGCGTACCTGCCACCTTGGAAAGCTTGCTCATGTAGAACGGGCGATTAATAAGTCTCATGGCAATCCACTTCGCAAAATTAAGATTAACTGAAAAACGCGAAGTACAATATATCATCTACTTCGCGTTTTTGAGAAATCCTAGATTTCGCGTAATTATGTTCGCCAAGCTATCGCAAACCCGACACGGGTGAGATCTCCGCCTGATTGACCCTGCGCAGCAGTCCGAAGCGAAAGACGCGAGTCCTCAGACCGCTCCGGTAAAGTGAGGGCCGCGACGGTTACCGCGGCCCTCTTGAGAAACGTGTGCGATTGTCAATCGCTCGCGCTAGTCTTCCTTGCGGCGGAAACGAGCAAGAAAGACTCCGATTGCGGCGATCGCGGCACCCAGGCCGCCGATCGCGGCGACGGTCGCCACCGTTTGATCACCGGTGCTCGCAAGTGAGTTAGCGGACTTGCCACCCTGAGCCTTGTCACCAGCGGGCTTTCCCGCCTGGGCGCCATCGTTCGAACCGCCGGATGTCTGCCCACCGTTGCCGGAACCCTGATTGCCACCGGACGCGCAAAGCCCCTTCGGCAGCACACGGTGCAGCCAAGTCACCGCAGGCCGGGGCGGGAGGCGGACCTTTCTCTCGGAAAACTTCGCGAAGCCCAGTTTCCGAGAGAAAGTGTCCGGCTGCCGCCCCGGCCGGCCAGGTCAACTACACCGTGTGCTGCGGCAGGTCCTGCAGGGCGATGACGTCCATGCCCATGTCGTTGGCGCTGCCGTGACCCTGCTGGTCTTCGCGCACGGCCTCGATGGCACTCACGTACGTGTTGGCGGCAGACATCGCCGTCACGCAGGTCACGCCGCGGCGCACCGCCTCGGTACGCAACAGATAGCCGTCGCCACGCGAACCCGGGCCGTACGGCGTGTTGATGATTACCGCAATCTTGCCATCGGCGATCAGGTCACCGATGTTGGGACGCTCGCCGTCGTGCGGGCCGCTAATCTTCTCCACGACCTCGCAGGTCACGTTGCCGCCGCGCAGAACGCGCGCCGTACCCTCGGTGGAGCAGATATCAAAGCCCAGGTAGCGCAGGATACGCGCGACCGAAAGGATGTGGCGCTTGTCACGGTCGCACACGCTGATGAACACCTTACCGGCGCTCGGGTCGGGCAGCTTGTAGTCAATCGCCAGCTGCGTCTTGGCATATGCCTCGGGATAGCTCTTGGCGATACCCATGACCTCGCCCGTAGACTTCATCTCGGGCCCCAGGATAACGTCGGCGCCCGGGAAACGGCCCCAGGGCATAACGGCTTCCTTCATGCAGAACCAGTCCAGCTGACGCTCGTCGCTCGGCAGGCCCAGGCTCGCGATGGAATCGCCTGCCATGATACGCGCCGCGCACTTGGCCAGCGGCACGCCGGTGGCCTTGGAGATAAACGGCACGGTACGGCTGGCACGCGGGTTGGCCTCGATCACATAGACGGTCTCGCCCTTAATGGCGTACTGCACGTTGACCAGGCCGCGTACGCCCAGCGCCATCGCGATGCGGCGCGTAGTCTCGCGAAGCTTTGCCTGCAGGCTCTCGCTAAAGCTGAACGGCGGAATGCAGGTCGCAGAGTCGCCGGAGTGAATACCGGCCTCCTCGATATGCTCCAGAATGCCGCCGATGTAGACCTCTTCGCCATCGCACAGGGCGTCGACATCGGACTCGATCGCGCCCTCCAAGAAGCGGTCCAGATACACCGGGTAGTCGGGGCTAATGCGCGCAGCCTCGGCCATGTAATCGCGCAGACGCTCGGCATCGTAGGCGATCATCATGCCGCGGCCGCCCAGCACGTAGCTCGGACGCACCAGCAGCGGGTAGCCAATATGCGCGGCCACGGCCTCGGCCTCCTCAAACGAGGTTGCCTGGCCCGCCGGCGGATACATAATGCCCAGCTTGTCGAGCAGGGCGGCAAAGCGCTCGCGGTCCTCGGCAAAGTCGATGGCATCGGGCTTGGTGCCCATGATGTTCACGCCGCTCTCCTCGAGCATGCGCGCCAGCTTAAGCGGAGTCTGGCCGCCGAGCGTCACCACGACGCCGTCGGGTCGCTCAACATCGATGACATCCATGACGTCCTCGTAGGTGAGCGGCTCAAAGTACAGACGGTCGGACGTGTCGTAGTCGGTCGAAACGGTCTCGGGATTGCAGTTGACCATGATGGTCTCGAAGCCGCGGGCCGCCAGCGCATAGCTCGCGTGCACGCAGCAGTAATCGAACTCGATACCCTGGCCAATGCGGTTGGGGCCGGCGCCCAGGATCATCGCCTTGGGCTTGTCCGCCGGCGTGGTCTCGTCGGGAGCCACGCACTTCTTGGCATCCGGGCTCGTGCGGTAGATGTTCTCGTACGTCTTGTAGTGGTACTCCGTGGCGCTCGAGAACTCCGCAGCGCAGGTATCGACCGTCTTCATGCTGGGAACCACGCCAAGGCCCTTGCGATAGGCGCGCACAAAGCGCTCGTCCGAGCCGGTCAGCGCGGCGATCTCGGCGTCGCTCGTACCGTACTGCTTGAGCAGACGCATCGCGTCGGCGTCGATATCCTCCACACGCAGGCCGCGAATGCTCTCCTGGACCTGCACCATGTCGTTGATGCGGTTGAGGTACCACGGATCGATGCCGCAGATGGCATGGATGCGGGTAATGTCCCAGCCACGGCGCAGGGCCTCGACCACAAAGCAGATGCGGTGCTCGGTCGGGGTTGCCACGGCCTGAGCGAGCTCGTCGTCGCCTAGCTTGTCGGCACCCTCCTTGCCACCGGCGCAAATGCCCTGGTGGCCGTCCTCCAGCGAGCGCATAGCCTTGCCAAAGGCCTCCTCAAAGGTACGGCCGATCGCCATGATCTCGCCCACGGCCTTCATGCGCGTGGTGAGCGTGGGGTCGGTACCCTTGAACTTCTCGAAGGCAAAGCGCGGCACCTTGACGACGCAGTAGTCGATTGTGGGCTCAAAGCAGGCGGGCGTAGCCTTGGTGATGTCGTTGACGATCTCGTCGAGCGTGTAGCCCACGGCCAGGCGCGCGGCGGCCTTGGCGATGGGGAAACCCGTTGCCTTGGAAGCGAGGGCGGACGAGCGGCTCACGCGCGGGTTCATCTCGATGACGATCAGGCGGCCGGTGTTGGGGTTCACGGCAAACTGCACGTTGGAGCCACCGGTCTCGACGCCAATCTTCTCCAGAATGGCGAGCGATGCGACACGCATGCGCTGATACTCCAGGTCGGAGAGGGTCTGCGCCGGCGCCACGGTGATGGAGTCGCCGGTGTGCACGCCCATGGGGTCGAGGTTCTCGATGGAGCACACGATGATGCCGTTGCCGGCGTGGTCACGCATGACCTCCATCTCATACTCTTTCCAACCCTCAATGGACTCCTCGACCAGTACCTCGTGGGCAGGCGAGAGCTCCAGGCCCTGGCTCACGATGGAGACGAGCTCCTCGTGAGTATGCGCGATGCCACCACCGGCGCCGCCGAGGGTAAAGCTCGGACGCAGCACGCAGGGATATCCCACGCGCTCGGCGATGGCCTCGGCGTCGGCCACGCTGTAGGCATAGCCCGAGCGCGCGACCTCCAGGCCGATCTCGGCCATGGCCTCGTTAAAGAGCTTGCGGTCCTCGCCGCGCTCGATGGCGGCAAGGTCACAGCCGATCATCTCGACGCCGTACTTGTCGAGCGTACCGTCTTTCGCCAGCTCGACGGCGGCGTTCAGACCGGTCTGGCCGCCCAGCGTGGGCAGCAGCGCGTCCGGGCGCTCTTTCTTGATTACGCGCTCGATAAACTCGGCAGTGATGGGCTCGACATAGGTGCGGTCGGCAAGACCCGGGTCGGTCATGATGGTCGCCGGGTTGGAGTTGACCAGGATGACCTCAAAGCCATCCTCCTTGAGCACCTTGCAGGCCTGGGCGCCGGAGTAGTCGAACTCGCAGGCCTGGCCAATAACGATGGGGCCCGAACCAATAACGAGGATACGCTTGATGTCAGTACGTTTCGGCATGTTTAAAACCTCCTAGAGAGGCTGACTCAATGTTTTGGAAAAGTCAGCGAGGGTGCAGCTGGTGCATCAGGTTGCCGTGATGCGAGGGCGCGCTGGGCTTATGCCCGCGCGTCCGAAGCAGAGCGGCAAGATGATGTGCCAGATGCAGCCGCAGCGTCGACCGGTCCGCCGTTCGGTAGAACGGCGGAACCATCGTCGGCGAAATTCCAGCCAGCCAGGCGGTCCTTCGCGGTGTCGATGTCCAGGTAGTTCTCCTCGCCGTCCATGAGTCGCGTAAAGGCGGTAAAGAGATAGTGAGCATCGGTGGGGCCAGGCGAGGCCTCGGGGTGGTACTGGACCGAGAAGCACGGGGCGTCGAGCAGCTGGATGCCCTCGGCGGTGCCGTCGTTGAGGTTCACGTGCGTCAGGCGAATGCGGCCAAAGCGCTCGTTCATCACGACCGGCGCGATTCCGCGGCGCACCCAGACGCGCAGATCTCCATCGGCCGCATGCTCGGTCTCGCCGCCGGAAAGCTCGGGGACAAGCTTGCCCAGGCTGGGGAACAGCAGGCCAAAGCCATGGTTTTGCGCGGTAATCTCCACGCGACGGCTTACCAGGTTCACGACCGGCTGGTTGCCACCGCGGTGACCGAATTTAAGCTTTTCCATCTGGGCGCCGCAGGCCAGGCTGATCATCTGATGGCCCAGGCAAATGCCAAAGACCGGCACCTTGCCGATCAGCTGCTGCACCTGCTCGTAGGTCTCCACCACGGCGTCGGGGTCGCCGGGGCCATTGGACAAAAAGACGCCGTCGGGATTCATGTCGAGCACCTCACTCGCGGGCGTGTCCCACGGCACGACGGTAAGGTCGCAGCCGGCGCGGACCAGCCCCTCCAGAATGCCGCGCTTCACACCGCAGTCGTAGGCGACCACTTTGTGACGGGCAGGAGCGGCAACCGCAAGCGCAAAGTCATGCGTGGCAGGCAGGTCGGCGGCCACAAACTCGTGAGGTACGGGGCAGCTTACGGTCTTGACCAGGTTCTCGCCTACCAGCGTGGGCGCTGCGGCCAGACGCTCGGCAAGCTCGTCGACGTCGAAGATCTCGGTCGAGATAATGCCCATCTTGGAACCATTGTCGCGCAGATGGCGCACCAGGGCGCGGGTGTCGACACCTTCGATAGCGACGATGCCGTGAGCGCGCAGGTACTCCGGCACGCTGACGGCCGAGCGCCAGTTAGAAGGCGTGGCGCACATGTCGCGAACGATCATGCCGCGCATAGCCGGAGCGCTCGCAGGGCGCACGTCGTCGCCGGGGAAGGCCGACTGGACGTCGGTCTCGTCGATACCGTAGTTGCCGATCTGCGGATAGGTCATGGTTACGATTTGGCCGGCATAACTCGGGTCGGTCACGACCTCAAAGTAGCCCTCGAGCGAGGTGTTGAAGCAGACTTCGCCGGTCGCGGTGCCCGCGGCGCCGCATGCACGTCCATAAAAAATGGTCCCATCCTCAAGATACAGGATGCAGGGACCGCAGGTGCCCTTGCTGGTTTTGGCCAGCATGCGCTGGCAAAGCTCGCTGGGCGCGAAGGTGCGGGCGGCAGCGCCCGCGGTATGGTTGTTCGCCATAATTCTCCTTCCCGGTCTCACAGGACCGGCTTAAAGGTGTGTAGTTAGGCCTCGCGGTATTGTAACCGCAAGTATGCCTCATGGCGTTAATTTCATTGAAATGTTTACGAAATGATAATTATGACTTTCTATGCATAATGATTTTTGAATCCCCGTCCCAGAAAAATCATCCCGCGTGGTCACTTGGCTCACGCGGGATGATGGCGTCTTATTTTTTCTTGTCCTGCTCCAGCAGTTCGGACGGTGAGCGATCGGGCTTGCCGCCGCGGAAAATCTCGCGGCCATGCAGACGATGCTCCAGGTCACGTTCGGCCTTTTCCTCGTCAATCTTGGTCTGGCTCACCACCGGGTCCTCAATCAACGACGACACCGAGTTCACCTGCTTCTGAATGCGCTCGGCGATGGTGTCATCCATACTCACGATGCGCATCTTCCAGTCGATACTCGTGGCGTTGGATGAGCTCTTGGTCCACACGAACGTCAAAATGGCGCTCTGGTGGCCCCGCGCGGGGAACATGCCAAAGAAGGAATCGTGCTGAATGTTGCTATCCTCGTCGATATAGGCGTGAACGTTATACACCACGCGGTCGATCTTATCGTTGAGCAGCGCGTTGGTCGCAAGCGCCGCGGCCTGGATCTGCCCGTTGGACAGCAGCTCGAGCTCGTTGGCAGACGATGTGTCCAACACCGTCACCTCGACCGTGCCCGTACGCTCATCGGCTTCATCGACGGTAAAGTCGAGCGGGAACTGCGTAAAGCCGTTGCCCCACTCAAGGCCGCCCTTCAGCGCCGTCGAAACGGTATCGACCGAAACGCTCTCGGACAGGTTGGCGGTATTCAGGCGACGCATCACGCCGTAGCCAATCTGCATGCCCACGATCAGCACCAAGATGCCGATAACCACGGCCATGGCAGTCTTCGTAATGGTATGGCTCACCTGCGAACCCGAAGGATCGTCCTCGGACAGCGGGTCGATATGTTTTGCCTGGCTCGCGCGGTCCTCGCTGCGCAGCTGCGCTAGCGCCGCTTTGTCACCGCGCTTGGCCGCAGCCTCCTTCTCACGCATGCGCTCGGTACGCTTTTTGGCGAGCGTGGGATCCAAGACGCCGGATGCATCGATTTCGGAGAATAACTCCGTCACTTCTTCCGGAGTCAAAGGGTTCTTGTCAGCCATAAACTTCCTGTCATATCAATCAGTCGAGCTCGTGCGCACGCGCACCTTCGAACTGCATTCGATAGTAACGGGCATAGGTGCCGCCACGGGCGAGAAGCTCCTCGTGCGTGCCACGCTCCACAACGCGACCATGCTCAACGGTCGCAATCTCATCGGCATGCTTAATGGTCGAAAGACGGTGGGCGATAATAATCGTGGTGCGGCCGCGTGCCAGCTCTTCGAGTGACTCCTGCACCGCCTCCTCGCTCTCGTTATCCAAAGCACTCGTCGCCTCGTCCAAAATCAGGATCTTGGGGTTCTTGAGAAACACACGCGCGATGGCAACGCGCTGCTTCTGTCCGCCCGAAAGACGGCTGCCGCGCTCGCCCACCACGGTGTCGTAGCCCTGCGGAAGCGACTCGATAAAGGCATCGATGTTGGCGCGACGGGCGGCCTCGGCGATCTCTTCTGCCGTGGCGCCCGGCTTGCCGTAGGCGATGTTCTCGCCAATCGTACCGTCAAATAGATAGACATCCTGCTGCACCAGGCCGATGGCGCGGCGCAGGCTCTGCTGCGTCACATCGCGCACGTCCTGACCGTCGATGCTAATGGATCCGGTAGCCACGTCATAAAAGCGCGGCAGCAGCGAACAGGTTGTGGACTTGCCGCCGCCCGAAGGGCCAACCAAAGCGATGGTCTGCCCGGGCTTGATGGACAGGTCCATATGGTCGATAACGGGACGCTCGTCGGCATAGCCCTCGCCCAGCTCGACATCCTCGTAGTTAAAGCACACGTCGTGATACTCCACGGCGCCGGCGGTCACCTGCAGATCCGTAGCGCCCGGCTTGTCCTGGATATCCGGCGCCGTCGAGAGCACCTCGTCCATACGCTTAAAGCCGGCGATAGCCTTCTGATACGTTTCGGCCGAATTGACGAGCGTCTCGAGCGGCGTGCAGAACAGCGAAATATAGAGTGCAAAGGTCGCCATATCGACCGCCTGCAGCTGTCCCTGGGCGACCAGCCAGCCGCCCAGCAGCACCACGATCACATAGAGCACACCAGAGAGCAGGCCATACGTCGCGGTATAGACGCCCATGGCGTGATACATGTTCTCCTTGGACGAAAGATAGCGATTGTTGGAGGCGCGGAACTTGGCACGCTCGGTCTCCTCGTTGGCAAAGCTCTTGACCACGCGCATGCCCGCCAGCGAATCCTGCAGCTGCGCATTGATGCCGCTGATCTTTTTGCGGTTGTCGCTAAAGACCTCGCGCATACGCATGTTCTGCCAAAACATGATGACCGCAAACGCCGCCGTCACCACGGCCATGGCGAGCGCCAGCACCGGGGCGATGGTAAAGAGGATCACAAACGAGCCGATAATCTCGATACCGCAGATGATGATCCACTCGGGTACGTGGTGCGCCGCCTCGCAGATATCGAACAGGTCGTTGACCACGCGGCTCATCATGTCGCCCGAGCTGTTGCGATCGAAGTACGCAAAGCTAAAGCGCTCATACTGGTCGAACAGGTCCTCGCGCATTTTGGACTCCATACGCGCGCCCATCACGTGACCCCAATAGCTCACAAAATAGCGGCAGGCGCAGCGGACGGCATACATCAGCACCAAGCCCACCGCGATCATGCCGAGCGCCTGCATAATGGCAGCCTGACCCTGAGTAAACAGCCCACCGGTCAAATTGCGCAGGATAATGGGGAACGCCAGGTCAATGGCGGCAAGCACCAGAGCACAAACAGTATCAGCAACAAAAAGCCCCATCTGGGGCTTGTAGTAAGAAAGAAACCTCTTCAGCATGTGATCCTCAAAGAAATATCAGCAACGTAAGGCCCTGGGACAAAGCAATCAGTAGTACTTGTCCCAAGGCTATCCCCACTCGTTAAAGCTCCGCGCCCCCAAGGCGGTGCGCGATGCTGTCGCAGGCAAGCGCGCCTACGACGGTCTTGGCGTCTTCGATCTTGCCGTCGAGCACGGCGTCGATCAGCTCGTGCAGCGGCACCAGGTCCACGTTGACAAACTCGTCATCATCGGGGTTGGGCGCATCAAACTCGAGCTTGGTAGCCAAGTAGATGTGGATGATCTCATCGCAAAAACCGCAGGACGTGACAATCGACGTCAAAAAGCGAATACGACCAGCCTTAAAGCCCGTCTCCTCATGCAGTTCGCGCTTGGCGCAATCGAGCGGGTCCTCGCCCGGGTCGAGCTTGCCGGCAGGAATCTCGACCGTCACGCGGTCGATGGCGGTGCGGTACTGACGCACCAGTACGATCTTGCCGCTCTCGGTCAGTGCCACAACGGCCGCCGCACCCGGATGGCGAACGATATCGCGGGCGCTGCGGTGACCGTTGGGCAGCTCAACCTCAAGACGGTGGACGTCGAGGATCTTGCCCTTCCAGGCGCACTCCTCCGAAAGAATCTTCTCGTGCAGCTCGGCATCGTGCGGGTCGTCGTCGCCCAGCACCAGCGCCGGCTCGTCAGCGACCTCGCCACCAGGCTCGCCCTCGGCGTGCCCATACATGCGGCTGTCCTCTTCGACGATCTGCGCGTCCACGAGCTCTTCGTTCTTCTCGTCCATCCGTCTCATTCCTCTCGGATTTTAGGCATCCCAGGCGTCGCGGCCGCGCAGCGCGCGCAGGCCGATATCGTGACGCAGGGTCTTGCCCTCAAAATCAATCTTCTCGCAGGCCTCGTAGGCAAGGTTGCGAGCGTTCTCGAACGTGTCGCCCAGAGCGGTCACGGCAAGCACGCGGCCACCATTGGTCACGAGCTGGCCGTCCACCACGGCGGTGCCCGCGTGGTACACGGTCACGTTCTCCATGGCCTCGGCATCGGCGATACCGGTAATGACCTTGCCTTTCTCGTAGCTGCCGGGATAACCCGCACTCGTCAGGACAACGGCCACGGCCCACTCGTCACGCCAGTCGAGTTCAATCTGGTCGAGCTCGCAGTTGGCACAAGCCAACATGACCTCGACCAGGTCGTTCTTAAGGCGCGGCAGAACGACCTGCGTCTCGGGGTCGCCAAAGCGGGCATTGAACTCCAGCACCTTGGGGCCGGCAGGCGTGAGCATAAAGCCGCCGTACAGGCAGCCGCGGTAGTCGATACCCTCGGCAGCGAGCTCGGCCACGGTCTGCTCCATGACCTTCACCATGGTGGCGAGCTCCTCATCGGTCACGATGGGCACCGGGCTGTAGACGCCCATGCCACCGGTGTTGGGGCCCTTGTCGCCCTCGAGCGCACGCTTGTGGTCCTGCGAGGTGGCCATGGGGCGCACGGTCTTGCCGTCGGTAAAGGCCAGCAGCGAGCACTCGGGACCAACGAGCATCTCCTCGATGACCACGGTATTGCCGGCATCGCCAAAGGTGCCGCCAAAGCACTCGCGCACGGCCTCCTCGGCCTGATCAAGTTCGGTCGCCACGATAACGCCCTTGCCCGCGGCAAGGCCGTCGGCCTTCACGACCAGCGGGGCGCCCTGCTCGCGCACGTAGGCGAGAGCCGAAGCCTCGTCGGTAAACGAGCCGTAGGCCGCCGTAGGGATACCGGCGCGCTCCATGAGCTGCTTGGAGAACAGCTTGGAGCCCTCCATCTGGGCGCCCTCGGCACCCGGGCCAAAGCAGGGAATACCCGCCGCGCGCACGGCGTCGGCCACGCCCGCCACGAGCGGAGCCTCGGGGCCAATTACCACAAGTCCGCATCCGTGGCTCTGCGCAAACGCCGCCACGGCCGCAGGATCGCAGTCGTCGAGAACAACGTTCTCGCCGCAGCTCGCGGTGCCGCCGTTGCCCGGCGCAATGTAGAGCTTGCCGGCGCGCGGTGATGCTGCGAGCTTGGCTGCCAAAGCATGCTCACGGCCGCCGCTGCCCAACAACAGGATGTCGATGGTTTGAGTGTCCGCCTTCAAGGGTGCCTCCTCTATGGATGAACGGCCCGCTCCGCGCGAGCCCTTTGCAAGCAAATATACCCCTCGGCCGCCCGCTTGGGCTGCAAAGGGGTATATCGCAATAACCAAATAGTCCCGATTACTTCCAGAATCGGTTGATGATCTGCTCGCGACCAGCGCCAACGCCAATGAACGTCACGCGGGTGTGTGCCAGATCCTCGATAAACGCCACGTAGTCCTGAGCCTCCTGCGGCAGCTCCTCAAAGCTGCGGCAACCGGTGATATCGCACTTCCAGCCAGGGAGCTCCTCGTAGATGGGCTTGGCATGCTCAAAGCGCACCTGGTGTTCGGGCACGCTCGTGTAACGCTCGCCATCGACGTCGTAGGCAACGCACACCTTGATGGTGTCGAAAGCCGAAAGCACGTCGAGCTTGGTCACGGCGATGTCAGTGAGGCCGTTGACGCGCGAGGCATAGTTGGCGATAGGGCCGTCAAACCAGCCGCAACGACGACGGCGACCGGTGGTCACGCCGTACTCATAGCCCTCCTCGGTCAGCGTGTGGCCGGCCTCGGACTCATAGGAAAGCTCGGTGGGCATGGGGCCCGAACCGACGCGGGTGATATAGGCCTTCATGACGCCCAGCACGCGGTCGACGTTCTTCATGCCCACGCCAGAGCCGGTGATGGCACCGCCGGCGGTGCAGTTGGAAGACGTCACGTACGGATAGGTGCCGTGGTCGATGTCGAGCAGCGTCGCCTGGGCGCCCTCAAACAGCAGGTTCTTGCCCTCATCGATCATGTTGTTGAGCAGCAGGCTCGTCTCGGTGATGTAGGGACGCAGGCGCTCGGCCATCGGCAGGTACTCGTCGCAAATCTGGTCCACGGTGTAGGTGGGCAGGTTGTAGATGAGCTCGAGCTCGGGGTTCACGCGGGCGAGAGCGGTCTCCAGCTTGTCGCGGAACAGTGCCTCGTCCAGCATGTCCTGCATGCGCAGACCAATGCGGGCCATCTTGTCCTGATAGCACGGACCGATACCGCGCTTGGTGGTACCGATGTTCTTCTTGCCGAGCTTCTGCTCAAAGGCGCCATCCAGATCGATGTGGTACGGCATGATGACATGCGCGTTGCCGCTGATCTTGAGGTTCTTGGTGGTGATGCCGTCGGCCTCGAACATGTCGATCTCCTCAAGGACAACCTTGGGGTTGACGACACAGCCGTTACCGATCACCGACACGTGGTCGGAATACATGATGCCGGAGGGCACCTGGTGCAGGCCGTACTTCTTGCCGTTGACGACGATGGTGTGGCCGGCGTTGTTGCCGCCCGAGTAGCGCACGACGGCATCGAAGTCGCCGGCGACCAGGTCGCAAATCTTACCCTTGCCCTCATCGCCCCACTGGGCACCGACCAAAACGGTTGACGGCATGTTTACTCCTTACATTCATGGACTGTCTGCGCGCCACGCCGGCACGCAGAAGCACAAAACATTCCCAGTATACCCGTGCACCGGGCGCCTGTCCTACTCCTCGGCATGCGCCCCATCAAGCTCATAGAACTTGGTGGATGCCGGCAGGAACATCAGGTCGACGTCGCCGATCGGGCCCGAACGGTTCTTGGCCACGACGATACGCGTAACGCCCTCGTCGGGTCGATCGTCGCGCGAGGCTTCGGCCTCGTCGGCGGAGCGGTCCAAGAACATAACGATATCGGCGTCCTGCTCGATGGAGCCCGATTCACGAAGGTCGGAAAGCTGCGGGCGCTTGCCGGTACGGGATTCGACCTGACGCGAGAGCTGCGACAGCGCGATGAGCGGGATCTTGAGCTCCTTGGCCATGATCTTCAGACCACGCGACATCTCAGAGACCTCGACGGTACGGCTCTCGGAGCGGCGTCCCGGCGGAGGACTCACCAGCTGCAGGTAGTCCAGGATGATGATGGCCTTCTCCTTGTTGTGGAGCATGCGGCGGCTCTTGGCGCGAATCTCGGTCACGGTGGTGCCGGGCGTATCGTCAATCAGAATATCGAGCTTGGACAAGGTCTGCGTGGCCTCGTTGATATTTGCCCACTGCTCGGGGCTAATGCGGCCCATGCGGAAGTCACTGATCGAGATCATGGCGTAGGCGCAAATCAGACGCTGGGCAATTTCCTTGCCCGACATCTCCAGAGAGAAGAAGCCGACGGTATAACCGGCAGCGGCGGCGTTGAGCGCCAGATTCAGGGCGAACGACGTCTTACCCACGGCAGGACGGGCGCCGATGATGATGAGCTGGCCCTCGCGAAAACCCATGAGCATGCGGTCGAGCGACGGGAAGCCCGTGGGCACGCCCGCAGCCTGGCCACCGGCCTGGCACACTTCCTCGGCCTCGTTATAGGCCTCGACCATAAACTCGGTCAGCGTCTTGTAGCTCGACTTGACCTCGCGCGCTGTGACCTTGAGCAGCTTGCTCTCGGCTAGCTCCACGACCTCTTTGGTATCGGTGGGAGCGTTATAGGCCAGCGCGTTGATCTCGTTGGTGGCGCCGATCAGCTCACGCAGCATCGAATCGCGGCGAACGATAGCGGCATGGTGCTGCCAGTTGACGAGCGACAGGGTCTGACCCATCAGCTCCAAAATATACGCCTCGCCGCCCACGGCATCGAGCTTGTTGATGCTTCGCAGGTAATCGATCAGCGAGATGGAGTCGATGGGAATGCGGCTGTTGTACATATCGACCATCGCGGTATAGATGGTCTTATGAATGGGCCGGTAGAAGTCATCGGGCTGCAGCTCGACCTGGGCTTCTTCGACCACCTCGGGCGATAGCAGCATAGCGGCCAGTACATTGGCCTCTGCATCTTGGTTTTGGGGAAGACCCAACTTTGAGCCGCGGTCCTCAACCGTCAGCCCGGTCTCCCTATCGTCATATGCCATGAGCATCCTCATTCATATCGCTTGCGAGCATCCATAGTATCAGCCACGGTCCCAAAACGCGCCGCGCGCCGCCAATCATCACCGAACCAAACGGATGAACGGTCCTGTATATAGGACTTCGACACAACGTTTACCATGACACTCACTCAGCGCAAAAAACAAAAGGGCGCCCTGGTTTCCCAGAGCGCCCTTCTTAGAACAAGATTGTTGCGTTGCAGCAAATGCTACTCGGCAGCAGCCTCAGTCTCGACCTCGGCGGTCTCGGCCTCGGTGACCTCAGCGGCCTCCTCGACCTCAGCCTCGGCAGCGAGCTCCTCGGCGGTAACGCCGACGAGAACGACAACCTCGGCCTTGATCTCGCGGTACAGCGAGATGGCAACGGTGTGGGCACCGGCAACCTTGATGGGCTTACCGAGCTCGACGCGCTTGCGGTCGATGTCCATACCGAGCTGAGCCTTGATGGCGTCAGCGATCATAGCGGCGGTAACGGAGCCAAAGAGGATGCCCTCGTCGCCGACCTTGACGTCAACGGTGACCGTCTTGCCCTCGAAGGCAGCCTTGGTCTCGTTGGCGGTAGCCAGACGGACGGCCTCGCGCTTGGCGATGTTGTTGCGACGCTCGTCAAGCTGCTTGAGGTTGCCCTTGGTGGCGGCAACAGCGAGCTTCTTGGGGAACAGGAAGTTCTCAGCGTAACCCTGAGCGACCTCTACGACGTCACCCTCGCCGCCCTTGCCCTTGATCTCATCGAGAAGAATAACCTTCATGATGCGTCTCCCTTCTTAGCCGCGGTCGCGGTTGCCACGAGAGGAAACCACGGGGACGGTGTACGGCAGGAGAGCCATCTCGCGGGCGCGCTTGATGGCGTTGGCGATGTCATGCTGATGCTGCGTGCAAGCGCCAGTGACGCGACGGGGCTTGATCTTGCCACGGTCGGTCATGTACTTACGGAGAAGCTGAGTGTCCTTATAGTCGATGAACTCAGTGTTCTCCTTGCAGAACTGGCAGTACTTACGACGCGGCTGACGTGCAGAAAAATCATTAGCCATGTCAAAATACCTTTCATTTGGCAACTTCGGCGAACCGAAGCCGCCTCTCACTCAAAAATAGGTGAACAACCCTTAGAACGGGATGTCCTCATCGTAGACGTCGACCGCGGGCGGCGTAGCCACCGGTGCGGCAGGACGTGCTGCGGGCGCGGGAGCTGCGGGGGCGTAACCGCCCTGATCGTAGCCACCCTGGCCACCACGGGAGCTCATAAACTCGATCTCATCGACGATGACTTCAAGCTTGCTCCGGCGCTGGCCGTCGCGCTCCCAAGAGCTGTAGCGCAGCTTGCCCTCGATCGCGACCTTGTTTCCCTTTGCCAGGAAACGGCTCACGGCCTCGGCGCGGGTGCCGAACATAGTGCAGTCGACAAAGTTGGGATAGTCCTCCCACTCGCCAGTCTGCGCGTTGCGGCGGCGATCGTTCACGGCGACGCCAAAGGACAGAACCTGGGTTCCGCCGGCGGTGGCGCGCAGCTCGGGATCGCGGGTGAGGTTACCGGTGATGTTCACTCGATTGATGCTCATAACTCACTACTTCCTCTTGGGGCACAAGCCCAGTCCAAAACGACAGTCTTACTCCTGGTCGTCGCGACGGACGATCATGTGGCGGACCACAGCGTCGGTGATGCGCAGGACGCGATCAAGCTCGGCGATCTGGGTAGGATCTGCGTGGAAGTTGATGAGGGTGTAGTCACCATCGGTGAGGTCGTTGATCTCGTAGGCGAGCTTGCGCTTGCCCCACTCGTCAACGGAGTCGACCTTGCCAGCGCCCTCAGCGATCGTGGTATCGATGCGCTTCATAACAGCGAGACGAGTCTCGGGGTCGAGCGACGGGTCAACAAAGAACAGCAGTTCATAAGCCTTCATATTGTCACCTCCTCTGGGCAAATGTGGCTTCAGGTCGTGAAGGTGCGCCTGAAGCAGGAAAAGACTTGGTAATAATATCTTTCAACCTCCCAGGCCGCAAGAATATGCAGCTACAACCTCATGACCTCCACATATGCCCATACTCACACGACGTTTCATGCGCATTCCAACCAAATGCTGACCAAAAGCTTGACGGATCTGTTGACAAGATACGGTGCCGTGGGGACAAGCTGAGCCAAGCCGCAGGTCAACGGGCACAAGGCTGTGGTCGCAAAATGCATACCAGTGGCCCACAGCACCACCCAAAGATTTTTAAATTCATTGCCAAGTCGCTTATGAATACCCCTTTTGAACAGTTGAGTTGATCAACCGCGCTGGTCGGATGCCGTTTTTTGGCACCTCAAACCCCACTGCAGCGCCAAGCGCGGCAAGGCGTTTTAAAAAATGCCAACTTTTCTGTTTGCACTTTGCGATTCCTCGTGTATACTGACTTTCGCATTTAACGGAGAGTTGTCCGAGTGGCCGAAGGAGCACGATTGGAAATCGTGTAGGCGTCAAAAGCGTCTCCAGGGTTCAAATCCCTGACTCTCCGCCAGTTAATTCCAAAGCAGGCCTTCGAGCCTGCTTTGTTTTTACCCCACGCGGAGGGGTGGCAGAGTGGTTGAATGCGGCGGTCTCGAAAACCGTTTGGCCTGTATAAGGTCACGAGGGTTCGAATCCCTCCTCCTCCGCCATTTTGGTTGAGAAAGCTCCCGGCAACGGGAGCTTTTTTGTTTTGAGTCCCTAACAAGCAAATAAGGCAGAGGAGGAGGGATTCGAACCCGCCAGGGCGCGGAGCGTAAAGAAAACGCGCCCGTGGCGCGTTTTTAGCGCAGCGCGGTCGGCGTAAACCGACCGAATAAATTTTGAGCTCCGCTCAAAATTTGGACATCCCTCCTATTCAGCTACGCCCCCATCGCGTTCAGCATCAACCCAGATCCCCAAACATGGTACCTACACCCCCAACCAGTCCCGACCGTTTACCGAGCAATAGGGTCACCACGCCCGCCAACCATGTACTATGTACGGGCATTGTCTAAACCCGCAACCAAAAGGACCCCATCTTGCCCGTCGTCGCCGCTATGACCGTTACCTCACACGCCACGGATGCCATGGTCGCTATTCCGTTTTGGCTCGAGATGTTCGCTGTTGTCGCTGCATCGATCTCGGGCGTGCTGGTTGCGCGCGAGCACAAGCTCGACCTGGTGGGCGCGGTCGCGCTTGCCGTGGTCTGTGGCCTGGGCGGCGGTCTTTTACGCGACATGACGCTGCAGGTGGGCAACGTCTACATCCTCAACCAGCCGATGGCGCTCCCGCTTTCCATTGCCACGGCAGCCATCATCTATATTTTCCCGGCAATCGTCGACAAACCCGAAAAACTCATTCCCCTGCTCGACATCATCTCGGTCGGCATCTACGCCGCCACCGGAGCAGACAAGGCGCTGGTCTACGGCTTTGCGCCGGCGGTGTGCATCATGATGGGCTTTTTCACCGCGGTGGGCGGCGGCATGCTGCGCGACGGCTTTATGGGCGTGGTGCCGGGCATTTTCCAGCGCACTAACTTTTATGCCATCGCGGCCATCGCCGGATCGGCAAGCTATGTAAGCCTCGTCATGAGTGGCTTGGTCAGCAATGTCTGCGCGCTGGTCGTATGCGTCGTTGTGACCATGGGGCTGCGCTGGCTGTCGCTGCGTTTTGACATCAAAAGCCCCACCGAAGAGGACATCGCGCGCTTTTTGCACCACAAAAAGTAGATTGCGCGGGCTCATCCTTCGAAATGCAACCGAGAGGTTCTTTTAGAGCGCCCACGCGTTGGGTACCCTGTTAGGTGCATATCGAGCATCTGACGAAGGATTCACTATGCCCCACAATCAATTCCCGTCGACCCAACGCCGTAAAGCGTGGGGCCGCATCACCATCCTATTCGCGCTCATCGCTCTGGCGCTCACCGCACTTCCCGCTACGGCTCTTGCCGGCACGGACACCGCAGGCAACGTACTTGCGACCGACAATGACGCCACTCCGTCCGGCGTCGAAGGTGACCTGTACTGGGCAGGTCAGAGCCTCAACCTGGACGACACCTCCATCGACCGCGATATCATCGCTGCGGGCGATACCCTCTCGATCCGCGACTGCACGGTGGGCGGCGCCATCCGTCTTGCGGCGCGCACCATCGACATTGCCAAGACTACGGTTGATGGCAGCGTCACGGTCGTCGGTCAGCATGTCGTGCTCAATTCCGACAGCACCGCCAACTGCTTCTATGCGATAGGCGAGACGGTTGCCCTGCGCGGCTCTACCAAGTCGGCAGCACTCGCGGGCGATACGGTGACCATCGATGGCACCGTCGAGGGCGATGTCGAGGTCTGGGCCGACAAGCTCATCCTGGGCAAGGACGCCCACATCACCGGCACCGTGAACGCGCACGTCTCCGAAGACCCCGAGCGCGCAGCTGGAGCCGAGGTCGGCGCGCTCAAGATCGACCGCACCGAGAACGAGGATTCTTCCACCGTTAACGATGTCATCGGCGGCATCGTCGCCGCGGCGCTCTCGACCTGCTTCATCGCCCTGCTGCTCGAGCTCGTCTTTCCGCGCGCGACCGCCAGCGCCGCCGGAATGCTCCACCAGTGCCCCACGCCCCTGTGGGTGAGCGGTCTTCTGGGCACGGTCGCTATCGTCCCCGCCGTCCTACTGCTGATTATCTCAATCGCTGGCCTGCCGCTTGCCGGAGCCCTCTTGTGCGGCGTTATCGGCATCGCGTTGGTGTCGAGCGCCTTTGCTGGGTGCGCGATCGCCCGCATGGTCGGACACAGCCAGAACCGCTACGCCATGGCAGCCGCCGGCGGCGTGATCGCAGGCGCGCTTACGGCAATCCCCCTCGTAGGCGATTTCATCAGCGGCGTGACCTTTGTCTTCACGCTCGGCTACGTTATCCAGATCATCTGGCGCAACGCCCACCTCAAGCCGCAGCAGCCGGCCAACACGCCAGGGCTCCCCACCGCTTAGCCGCCAACCACCACAAAGGGGACAGGCACCTTTTGAACTGCGTCCCGAATCTTGGCCTTCTTTATTAGAAGCGAACACTAGGACGCTTTCAATAGCCGTTTCCGAAACTCCACCGGGGTGAGGCCGCCGAGCGCCACCTGGCGACGCCTCGTGTTCCAATGCACGACGTAGGCGTCGAGGTCCCTCTTGAAGGACTCGAAGTCGGCCCACTCGACGCCCCTGAAGAACTCGTCCTTGAGATGCCCGAACACCTGCTCCGTCGCCCCGTTGTCCAGGCAGTTGCCCTTTCTCGACATGCTCTGCCTGGCGCCGTGCCTCCTGAGCTCGCCGGTCCACCTAGGGTGCTGGTACTGCCAGCCCATGTCGCTGTGGACGATCGGCGAGGCCCCGGCCGGCATCCTCGCGAACAGGCGCCTGAGCACCTCCTCCTGCTGGGCCATGTCCGGGCTCGTCGACACCGACCAGGAGACGATCTCCTTCGTGCAGAAGTCGTAGACCGGGGCGAAGTACGCCTTGCCCCAGGGCTGCCTGAATTCCGTGACGTCGGTCCCGAGCTTCTCCCACGGGGCGCCCGCGCGAAAGTCACGCGCTATCAGGTTGTCGAACCTCTCGCCGACCGGACCGCGGTAGGAGTTGTAGCGATGGTAGTCGGTCTCCCGGCGGATGCCGCAGCGTATGCCGAGCTCCCGCATCATCTTGAGGACCGTCTTGTCCGCTATCCTCGCGCCCAGCTCGGCCCTCAGGCACATCGCTATCTGGCGGTGGCCGCACCCGTTCGCCGTCCTCGAGAAGATCTCGCGCACGGCCCCCCGGAGCTCTGGCCGGGTCGCTCTCGGCGGGTGCGCTACGGCATAGCGGTAGC
>CABUTH010000003.1 GCA_902494465.1 uncultured Collinsella sp. | reverse complement strand
GCCGCATTTGAGACAAGGTGACGTGAAACGAAAGGGCGCTGACCTTCTGGTCGCGCCCTTGAAGTTGAACGTCAGATTGTCCAAATGCGGCCCGCGCAGCGTCGAGCCGTTACGCGGTTTGGTAAAACCGCGTAACCCTAAAGCTCCGTTACTTCAACGTTGTTGTAGATCTCGTCCCAACGGTCCATGACCAGGTGACCGGTCTTGGGATCCATAGCGTTGAGTTTGCCGCAGGTATTGGCGGTCTTGAGCACCGTGACGTCGTCGGCGCCAGCAGCAATGGCATGTGCAAAGCCGGCGATGGTCGAGTCGCCGGAACCCGTTGCGTTCACAGCCGCAATCGCGGGCGTCTTGGCGCGGAACGCGCGACCCTCATGGAAGCCAACCGAACCGGCAGCGCCCATCGAAACGACAACCCAGGGGATACCGGCAAAACGGTCATCGGCGGCGAGCGCCTCGCGCAGGGCATCGACATCATCGGTCGTAAAGGACGTACCCAGCAGGCCGTTAATCTCGGTCAGGTTGGGCTTTACGAGCTCAGGCTTAGCGTCGGACTCCAGCGCGGCCTCCAGCGATGCACCCGAGGTATCGAGCAGCACCTTGGCGCCCGCCTCCTCGGCGATCTTGACGAGCTCGGCATAGTAGCCGGCATCGACGCCACGCGGCAGCGAGCCCGAAAGCGTCACGACGTCCGCCTTCGCTGCAAGCTCGGCAAACTTGGCCGTAAAGGCCTCGAGCTCGGCCGGGGCGATCTGCGGGCCGCTCTCCAGCAGCTCGGTCTGATTGCCCTCATGCAGGATATTCAGGCAGATGCGCGTCTCACCGGCAATGGGCACAAAGTCGTTCTTGACGCCGTCGGCATCCATAAGCTCAGCCATATAGGCACCCATGTGGCCGCCGAGCAGGCCGGTCGCGAGCACGTCGTCGCCCAGCTGCAGCAGCACACGGCTCACGTTGAGGCCCTTACCGCCAGCGGTCTTTTCGGGCGTCACGCGGTTAACGTCGTCGATGATCAGCTTGTCGAGTTGATAGCGCGTATCGATCGACGGGTTCATGGTAACGGTCAGAATCATATTGAACTCCTGTTCCAGGGCGGCATGACCCGCCCCAAACATACGATAACTCGTTAAAGGATCTCGATCTCAAAGCCGCGGGTAACGGTCTCCCCCGGCTTGGCAACCAGGCAGCCACGCTTGTGCTCCAGAATATCGTCCTCGTCGGAGCAGGTGGACAGGCCACCCCACGGTTCAACAGCCACAAAGTCGCCCTCGGGCTTGCTCCACACAATCAGGTACGGCATATCGGGGAACGTCAGGCGCACGCCCTTGTCCTCAGTTTTCTTGGTCAGCGTAACCACGCGGCTCTCAAGCACGTCAAAGATGGTCTCCGCGAAGTCGAAGAGTTCGTGGGTAAGCGGCAAGTCGTGGCCGACCATCGGGTTCTTGCTGCGATGCTCAACATCAATCAGGCCCGTCGAGGGAACGGCAGTACAGAGCTCGGTGGCCTCACGCTGCTCAAAACGGAGCTCATAGTCGTCATAGGACTCACCCTCGTCGAGCGGGCACTTAAAGCCGGGGTGACCGCCCACAAAGAATGGCATGTCCTCGGTGCCCTCATTGGTCACCTCGTAGGACACGTTCACCTTTTCCGAATCGATCGTGTAACGAGCAACGATCTTAAACGGATACGGGTACTGCTCGAGCAACTCGGCATGGTCGGCAGAGCTTAGGCTCAGCGCAACCATGTTGTCGCTCTGTTCCTCGAGCTTCCACTCCTGCTTGCGCGCAAAACCGTGGCGGGCGAGCTTTACCTCGCGGCCGCCCATGGTCATTGCGTGACCGTCACGAAGGCCGCCGCAGATCGGGAAGCAAATGGGTGCCTGGCCCGACCAGACCGCCGGGTCGCCCTGCCACAGGTACTCGCGACCGTTGGCTTTAATCGAAGTGAACGATCCGCCAGCCGTGCTCAGTGCCACACGAATAGAACCGTTATCAAGAACAAACTCCATGGGAATCTTCTCCTTCACATATCATCTTGCACGATCCATTGCGAACGCCGTGCCTTTAGCACAAAGGTAATGAGGCGGCGCCGCACGCAAAAGAACAATGCACGCCAAGCCCGCCAAGCCAATTGGGCTGATAGAAAACTGGCCCGCGCCCCATTACAGAAACGCGAGCCGTCAATTGAAAAGCTGCAGAATGCCGAGTACCGCCAAGAGCGAAGCACACAAGCTCAGCAAGCAAACGTGTTATCGGAGCAACTTGCCGTACCAGAACGCTTCGCAACAACAGCGGTAACCCCACAGGCACCCTCAACGTCAGCGAGCGTCGCGCAGCGTCGACCCGTTACGCGGTTTGGTAAAACCGCGTAACCTCCTTAGTCTTGGTATTCGCCGCGGTCCCACTTCTCGAGGAACTCGTCAAAGAAGTGCGGGTCAGCCTGAGCCTCGGCGTCGGCCTTATTGCAGGCATCGATCTTGGCAATCAGGGCGTCGTGCTCGGGAGTCTTCTCGTAAGGCTCCTCCAGGAAGGCAAGCATGATATCGGCCATCAGGAACTCGCCGGTGATCTTGCCACCAAAGCCCACGATGTTGGCGTTGAGCTCGCGACGGGCATACAGGGCAGAGGTCATGTCGCGGACCAGGGCGCAGCGAGCGCCGGGGACCTTGTTGACGGCGTTGGTGATGCCGATGCCGGTGCCGCACAGGGCCACGCCAAAGTCGGCCTTGCCGCTGGCAACAGCCTCGCCCACGGCCTTACCGTAGATGGGATAGTGCGTACGGGTGTGGCTGTAGGTGCCGCAGTCGAGCACCTTGTAGCCAGCCTGCTCCAGGCGGTCGGCCAGATAGATCTTCTCGTCCGTAACGATATGGTCGCAACCGATTGCGATGGTCTTCTTCATCAGAACGTCCTTTCGTCTGAATTCACAAGTTGAGGTAGAAGTTCGAGTTCTCGGTGGCTCTCGTTAGGCCATCTTGTTGAGCATGTCGACACGGATCTGGTGACGGCCGCCAGCGTACTGGGCGCGCAGGAACTCGCGGGCGATCTTCTTGGCGACCTCGGTGCCCACAACGCCCGGGCCCATGGTGACCATACGCGAGCCGTTGTGCTCGCGGGTCATGTAGGCGGAACGCTCGTCGGAAATGTTGGCGACGACCATGCCCTTGATCTTGACGGCGGCCATATAGGAGCCGACGCCGTACTTATCGAATGCGAAACCCTGGGAATCCTTGTGCTCCAGCAGGTCCTTGGCAACGGCGGTCGCGGAATCGACAAAGTCCGCGGCAGGGGTCTCGGAATAGTCGACGACCTCGTGACCGTCGGCGATGAGCATCTCCTTGATGGACTCCTTCATCGACATACCGTCGGCATCGGAAGCGATTACAACCCTCATGACATCCTCCTTGAGAGATACGCTGGCGCGTAGTTTCTGTTTGGAAGTGTTGAATCGCGTTCAGGTCCGGGCATCTGAATGTGCGGTTCTTCACTGTTCATGTTTATTTGAACACATTCAAACATTTACTGCAATAACTATTTGTTTATCTTTGTTCTTTTTTGAACAAATACCGTTCGCGGATGATTGGTGACCGTTTGGACTCAGGAAAGGCCCGGCTTACCGCGTATTCAACAAACAAAAAGGCGGCCGAGAACGCATCTCGGCCGCCCTTCGGCGGTATGCCCTGGTATATACAGCTGTTTTAGCTACTCGGACTGCCCGCCCTTTTTGGCGTGCTTGGACGGAGCGCTCAGAAAGCGGCCCGTCAAATAGTTCGCCGGGCCGGAAATATCAATCCCCAGCAGCACATGCCCCAGCCACAGAAACGCCGCGAGCACCAGCAATGGAATCACGCACGAGGTCACGATCATCACGATGACGCCTTCGATGAGATCGGTCACCTGCTGCACAATTTCATCGGTCATCCGCTTGGCGCCACTGGTCACCGATGTGACGAGACCCGAGGCACCGTCGGCAAGCTGCTCAAGCACATTCTTGGACTCTGTGGACTCGGTCTTTTTCTTGCTTGCTTTGGAGCTGTCGCCATCTGCCACACCCGCAGCGTCGGCCGCCTTTTGCTCGGCTTGCTCGATGCTCACTCGATACGTTTCGTCGACCTTTTGCGACACCCATACGCTTGCAGGCACCAAGGCCATTCCGATCACGGCAACTACCAGCACGCGCGTCGCCACGCGGCGCAGGACGGCACTCGTGCTCCAGCGCCCGTGAATGCCGAGCGACACCGCAAAGAGCGCTAACGCAAACGGGATTAAGATGCCCAGGCCAACCGACCACAAAATCGTGAGCAGATATTTCTCGAGATAGAGCACGGCAAGCACGATGCCCAAGTTACCCGAAAGCTGTGCGAGCTGCTCGGCGACCGGCGTGCCCGTATCACCCGGCAGCGCGGTAATGCCCGCAGACAGCGCCACGCACGAGGTCGTGAGCGCCAAAACGTTGCCCTTCTTTTGATCGATAACCTCGATGGTGGAGTCCCAAGTCTTGGTATCGGCGAAATGCGGACGAGCTACAAAGCCCGACAGCAGCGCCAGCACCACGAGCGCAACGATAAAGCCAATCTGCAGCTTTTTGTTTGCGCACACGACATCGGACAGGCTGGGCTGCAGCTCGGTCACCGTTGTGTGCTCGGTTATCTGGACAGGACGCCCATGAGCCATCTCGTGCGCATCTCTTTTTTGTATTGACCCGTTATCCGGCATTTGGATACCTCCTCAGTCCGGCGTTTAATGCGAAAGGAAGTATACCCACCGAGCGAAAAACCGAACGGCAAGACGAACGGAGCGCACCAAGACTGTCCCCAATGTCTAGCCGTTCAAGAACGTCCCCAATGACTATCTCGGGATGAGTTGCGGTGGAATAGGGATTGTTTTGCGCCCGCCGGCCTCTATTCAGTCCCTATTTCACCGCAACTTGGAGGAGGACAGAAAAAGCCCTGTCGCGGGTTTGCGGCAGGGCTTTTGGAAGGGGGTCGAATTGCAAGAACTCGTTAGGCGAGCTTGGCCTCGAGCTCGGCGATGCGCTTGTAGGCATCGATGGTAAAGCGAGTCTGCTTCTCCAGGATCATAGTGGTCATGAGAGTATCCTGAGCATGGGCCATGATGAAGGTCATCTCCATCTCGCCGCCGCCGGCCTCCTGCGAAAGCAGCTTGGTCTGCGTGTCGTGGGCGCCGATAAGTGCATCGCTGGCATCCTTGTGCAGCTGTTCGGCCTTCTCAAAATCACCCTCGCGAGCAGCATCGAGTGCTGCAAGCAGATCGGTCTGGGCGTCACCTGCGTATGCGACGATCTCGAATCCAACCATCGAGATTTCTTCTTTGGTTGCCATATTGCGTTCCTTTCACATAAGAACCAATGGAGAGCATCGCGTCCGGGCATACGCGCTGCGTTCTGTATGGCAGAAACAATAACATTCAAACAAAAAAGAACAGCGCAAAACGCAATTTCGAGCTATGAACGGTCAATTTTCGCCCGCGAACGGTTTTTAAACCAATCTGAACAATATCGAACATAGTTATCAGCAACCCAAACAGGACCGCACCCTAACGCAAATCGCGCACCGTATCGCCCTCGACGAGCACACCGGGGATCAGCATGTGCTCCACGCCAGACGCACCCCCCTCGGCGCCGGCAATCTTGTCGACCGCCCACATGCCGACGCGCTTGTTGTCAAAGCGCACCGTGGTCAGGCGACGGTCGGGCACGATATCGCCCAGGCTGTCGTCAACGCCCACCACGCTCACGTCCTGGGGCACGCGCCTTCCGCACGACTCGAGCCCGCGAATGCAGCCGTAGGCCATGGCATCATTGGAAGCATAAATGGCCGTACAGGTCGGATCGTCCGCCAGAGCCTGACCGGCAGCATATCCGCTCTGTGCCGTCCAATCGCCACGGACGAGTCGCGGCGGCTCAATACCATGTGCGCGCAATGTCTCACGCCAGCCTTCCTCGCGCTGCATGCCCGAAAGCGAGCGCTCGGGGCATGAGATAAAGTGCACGGTCTTGTGCCCCTGCTCCAGCAAGTACTCGACCACCTGGCGCGAGCAATCGAACTGGTCGTTATCGACCGTTGAACAGAGCGGGTGCTCCAGCATCGTAACGAGCACCGTCTGCATGCCGGGCAGCGGCTCAAAGGTGCCAAAGTCCGCCGGCATGCGATTCATGATCACAACCATGCCATCCACCGGCAGTGCGCTCATGCGCGACGATGCGCTCTCGAGGGTATACGGATGCCCGTCTACTTTAGTGAGGGTGATGGCATAGCCATGTTTGTCGGCCGCAGCGGCAAAGCCCTCCATACGGTCGAGGTTGCCGGTGCCGGTAATGTTGAACATGGCGACGCCGACGGTCTTAAACTTGCCGCGGCGCAGCGATCGACCGGCAAAATTGGGGCGATACCCCAGCTCGCGCATGGCGGCACGCACGCGCTCCTTGGTCTCGGGGCGCACGCTGGGCGAATCGTGCACCGTACGCGAGACTGTCTGCTCCGAGACGCCCGCGAGACGCGCCACGTCCTTAACGGAAACCGATTTTTTAATAGCGGCCATAGGTCGATCTTTCTATGTCAACGATGCCATCGCGGACATCCCAACAGACAAAATGAACGCCTCCAAGTATATCCAACGCCTCCCCCACCATACGCTTACCACCCAAAACCTACCGTTCACCGACATTTTTGCTTCCCCGAAAGGCTTTTGTCGCCCAAATGTTAACGTTGCCATTGTGCAAACACAGAGCCACCGGGCGGCTCGAACGTTTACGCGTAAGGAATCGATGGTTCGCAGGCACAGGAACCACCGGTTCGCGTCTTTTTTTGTGTCGCAAAATGGCAACGTCAACATTTTGGCAACCGAACGCCGAAAGCTACCTTCGTTGCTAACCCACCGACTCTTAGGAGCATTGCATGGAGCAACTCATCGCCATCATCGAAAAAGGTCAGCCCTTTTTCAACGCAATCGCCCGCAACAAGTACCTCAAGGCGATCCGCGACGGTTTTATCTCCGTCATCCCCATCATCATCTTCTCGTCCATCTTCTGCCTGGTAGCCTCGGTCCCCAACATCTGGGGTTTCTACTGGCCCGATGACATCAACAACGCCCTGTGGAAGTGCTACAACTACTCCATGGGCATCCTGGCCATCGCCTGCGCCGCCACCACTGCCAAGCACTTCGCCGACGCCCAGAACCGCGATCTGCCCAAGAACAACCAGATCAACTTTATCTCGTGCATGTGCGCAGCCATCATCGGCTTCTTGATCCTTTCGAGCGACACGATCGCCACGGACGCCGCCAGCGGCTTCGGCACCACCTATCTTGGTTCCAAAGGCCTGCTGACCGCCTTCATCGCTGCATTTGTGACCGGCATCATCTACAAGTTCTTCATTAAGCGCAACATCACCGTCAAGATGCCCGAGCAGGTTCCGCCCAACATCTCGCAGACCTTTAAGGACATCATCCCCTTCTCCGTCTGCATCGCCGTCTTTTGGGTCTTTGATATCGTCTTCCGCGCTGCCTTTGGTTTCTGCTTTGCCCAGGGCGTCATCCAGGTGTTCCAGCCCCTGTTCACCGCTGCCGACGGCTACATCGGCCTCGCTGTGATCTACGGCGCCATGAGCCTGTTCTGGTTCGTCGGCGTCCACGGCCCCTCGATCGTCGAACCCGCCATCGCCGCCGCCCTTGTTGCCAACATGACCGACAACCTGGCTGCGTTCCAGGCCGGCCGGCACGCTTCCGCTGTCCTGACCCAGGGTGCCCAATACTTCGTCGTCTGCATGGGCGGCACCGGCGCCACGCTCGTCCTGGTCTTTATGTTCTGTTTCCTGGCCAAGTCTCAGGAGATGCGCGCCGTCGGTAAGGCCGCCATCGTCCCCGTGTGCTTTGCCGTCAACGAGCCGCTGCTGTTCGCCGCACCCATCGTGCTCAACCCCGTCTTCTTTGTCCCGTTTGTCTTTGCCCCGATCGCCAACATCTGGATCCTCAAGATCTTTATCGACTTCTTGGGCATGAACGGCTTTATGTACACCCTGCCTTGGACTGTCCCCGGCCCCATCGGCACCATCATGGGCTTGGGCTTCCAGCCGCTCGCCTTTGTGATGCTCGCCATCATCCTGGTCGTCGACTTTGCCCTGTACTACCCGTTCTTCCGTGCCTATGACGCCCAGAAGTGCGCCGAGGAGGCCGAGATCTCCCAGGAGGAGCTCGCCGCCAAGAACGCCGAGAAGGCCGCCAAGCTCAACGATGCCTTCCAGGGCAAGGCTGACGCCAAGAGCGTTGCCGCCGGCGCTGCTGCCGAGGCCGTGAAGGCCGACTCCCCCGCCACTTCCGCAGCACCCGCTGCCGAGGCAACGGCCGCCAGCGATCTCAACGGCAAGCGTGTGCTCGTGCTCTGCCAGGGTGGCGGTACCTCGGGTCTGCTGGCCAACGCGCTGGCCAAGGCTGCCAAGGAGCGCGGCATCAATCTTGAGACCGCTGCCGAGGCCTATGGCAACCACGTCGACATGCTCCCCGACTTTGACCTGGTCGTCCTGGCTCCGCAGGCAGCCAGCTACCTGGCCGACCTGCAGAAGGACTGCGAGCGCGTGGGCAACAAGTGCGTCGCCTGCCGTGGCAAGCAGTACATCGAACTCTCCCAGAACGGCGACAAGTCTCTCGCCTTCGTAAGCGAGCAACTCTCGAAGTAAGTAACGTTCAGGGCCAGCCGACCATCCAAGACCGGCTGGCCCTTCGATTTAGACGATTGGATCATCATGTCCGTTAATCCTGCTAGCGTCACCAACCCGCCTGCGCAGTTTCCCGAGGACTTTGTCTTTGGCGGTGCCACTGCTGCCTACCAGGTAGAGGGCGAGACCCGCACTCACGGTAAGGGCAAGGTTGCCTGGGACGACTTCCTGGAGGCCCAGGGGCGCTTTTCCCCCGATCCCGCTTCGGACTTCTACAACCAGTACCCCGTCGACCTGGAGCTGTGCGAGGAGTTTGGCATCAACGGCATTCGCCTCTCCATTGCCTGGAGCCGCATCTTCCCCAACGGCACCGGCGAGATAAACCCCGAGGGCGTCCAGTTCTACCACGACCTCTTCGCCGAGTGCCACAAGCACCACGTTGAGCCGTTTGTCACGCTGCATCACTTTGACACGCCGCTTCCCCTCTTTGATAAGGGCGACTTCCTCAACCGCGAGACCATCGACGCCTTTGTGGACTTTGCCACCTTCTGCTTTAAGGAGTACGCCGACCAGGTAACCTACTGGTTCACCTTTAACGAGATCTGGGCCGACGCCTCCAACACCTACATTGAGGGTACCTTCCCCGGTGGCGTCAAAGCTCATCTGGCCGAGGCCTTCCAGTGCGAGCACAACATGATGCTCGCCCACGCCAAGGCCGTGCTGGCCTTCCACAACGGCGGCTTTAAGGGCAAGATCGGCGTCATCCAGTCGCTGGAGTTCAAGTACCCGCTCAACGAGAACGACCCCGCCGACATCAAGGCCGCCAACAACGAGCACGTGCTGCAAAACCAGTTTTTGCTCGACGCCACCTTCCGCGGCGACTACGCGCCCGACACCCTCGAGTGCGCCAACCGCCTGGCTGCCGTCTCGGGCGGCACCATCGAGATCCTGGACGAGGACCTCGAGATTATGCGCGAGGCAGCGCTCTACAACGACTACCTGGGTGTCAACAACTACCAGTGCCGTTTTTTGAAGGCTTACGATGGCGAGAACGACCTGCACCACAACGGTACGGGCGAGAAGGGCACCGGTCGCTGGCGCGTCAAGGGCATTGGCGAGCATGTGAACAAGCCCGGCATCCCCACCACCGACTGGGACTGGATCATCTATCCCGAGGGTCTGTTCGATCTGCTCGTCTACATTAAGCAGCGCTACCCCAACTACAAGCAGATCTTCATCACCGAGAACGGCATGGGCTACAAGGACCCCTACAAGGACGGTTTTGTGGACGATCAGCCGCGCATCGACTACATCGAGCAGCACCTGCGCTGGTTGCTCAAGGCCATGGAGGTGGGCGTCAACGTAGGTGGCTACTTCCTGTGGAGCTTGCAGGATCAGTTCTCCTGGACCAATGGCTACAACAAGCGTTACGGCTTCTTTTACGTTGACTTTGAAACCCAGAAGCGCACGCCCAAGGCAAGCGCCTACTGGTACAAGCACGTGGCGCAGACCCGTCGTCTGGACTAAAGACTAGCGGGGTTGCCTGCCCACATAACCTGTCCCCATTTCTCAGCCGGGGGCGGCACGTCACACGGCGCGCCGCCCCCGGTCTTTTTGTGCAGGTCGGAAGCCGTTTGTCTCGATCTGTAACATCTAGCCGAGTTTTTCGGTCCTAACTGTTACAGATTAAGATGAACAGGATTGCTCTTTCCGAAGAATCTAAATCTGTAACACGTAGCCCGCTTTTGACCGTCTACCTGTTACAAATCGAGACAAACGGAGTAGGACCTAACCCCGTATGTCCCTAACAGTCGAGCGTTCGACCAGCGTACTCGGCACATGAATCGCCTCGATAGACGAGTTCTCTCCAATCGCCGCCTCAAACGCAAGCTTACCGACACCGCGCAAATCAAATCGCAGCGTCGTCAGCCGATTGTGAGGAACAAGTCCCTCGAGTGCGTCGTCGATACCAACCACGCTCACGTCGTCAGGCACGGACAGGCCCGCATTCTCGAGCGCGGCGATAACACCCAGCGCCATCTGGTCATTTGCCGCAAGCACGGCAGTCGGCGCCTGCGACCCGCCGGCAAGCACCTCGGCGGCAATCCGCTCGCCCATGGCGTACCCACTGTCCGCACTCCAATCGCCACGCAGCATCGGAGCGGCATCGACATGAGCACGACCCAGCGTATCGCGCCAACCGGCCTCACGAAAACGCGAGGAAATCGAGCTTTCCGGACCCGCCACAAACCGCATATTCGAGTGACCATGTTCCAGCAGATAATTGGTCAACAGCTCGCACGAACCATACTGGTCGGAGTCGATCGTCGTGCAGCGCGGATGCGCATACATGGACAGGATGACCGTTCGCACTCCCGGCTGGGGAACAAACTCCTCAAAATCGGGAGCCATGCGGTTCATGTTGAGAATCATGCCGTCGACGGGTCGCTCGACCATGCGGCGCGAGGCATCGGCAAGTGCATAGGGCTTGTCGCCGCCCATCTCGATCATAGTGACGGCAAAATCGTGCTCGCGCGCCGCTTGCATGATACCCTCGAGCGTCGCCAGGTTACCGACACGTGTGATGTTGTACATGCACAGGCCAATAGAACGATACGACCCGCCGCGCAACGCCGCTCCAGCAAAATTGGGACGAAAGCCCAGCTCTTCCATGGCGGCCAGCACACGCTTGCGCGTCTTTTCCGTCACGTTGGGCATACCGTTGACCACGCGAGACACAGTCTGGCGGCTCACGCCAGCGAGCGCCGCAACCTCTGCCGCACTCGCCGAACGACCATTCCTTGTCTGCTGAGCCATGCCTTCCACGCTAACCTGCTTCCCAACTATTCCCCGCGCCCATGGCGCATCGTACATACATTGATAACGTGCTCATGATACCCGAGCCATATACCACAACATGAAAACTTCTGTCAATCAAAACCGCTTACCGAACAAATACAACCGTTCGCGACTGTTTGAAGTTGTTTTGTTTCTATACATCCCAGCCGGATGTTAACGTGCTCATTGTCAAATGTTCACGTGCTCATTTTGGTTCTAATCATTTTAAGATAGTGTTTATCGGGCTTTTTCACCGCTGAACGCTAACCAGGGAGCCTCCTGAGCGCAAACGAACAATATCGAACAGCGAGACGAGAGGGTGTATGCATATGTCTTTGCTAAACCGCGTACAGCAGCTGCCGAAGGGCTTTGTTTGGGGCGCCGCAACCGCCGCGTACCAAACGGAAGGCTCCACGAAGGTGGCAGGCAAGGGTAAGACCATGTGGGACGATTACCTTGTCGCCCAGGGTCGCTTTTTGCCCGACCCGGCCAGTGATTTCTACAACCGCTACGAGGAGGATATCCGCCTTTCTGCCGAGCATGGACTCAACGCCATCCGTGTGTCCATCGCCTGGACCCGCATCTTCCCCAACGGCGACGATGCCGAGCCCCTCGCCGAGGGCGTTAAGCACTACCACGAGCTGTTCGCCTGCTGCAAAAAGTATGGCGTCGAGCCCTATGTGTCCCTGCATCACTTTGACTCCCCCGCCGCCCTATTCAACCAGGGCGACTGGCTCAACCGCAAGACCGTCGACGCCTATGTGCGCTATGCTGAGTTCTGCTTCCGCGAGTTCCGCGAGGTCAAGAATTGGTTCACCATCAACGAGCTCATCAGCCTCTCGCACTCCCAATACATCCAAGGCAACTTCCCGCCCAACCATCACTTTGATGTGACGAGCGGCATCCAGAGCCAGCACAACGAGCTCGTTGCCCACGCCCGCGCCGTCAACCTGTATAAGGATCTTGACGAGACCGAGCACCTGGGCGGACGCATTGGCATGGTCAACGTCCTGACGCCGGCATATCCTGCCACCGACTCGCCCGCCGACCAGCACGCCGCCGACCTGTACAACGCCTTCTACACCGACTTCATCATGGACGGCGCCTTCCTGGGTCACTACTCCGCGCGCACCCTCTCACTCATCAACGAGATTCTGCGTGCCAACAACGCCACACTTACGGTTGAGGACAGCGACATGGAGGAGCTCGCCAAGGCGGCGCCCCGCAACGATATGTTCGGCCTCAACTACTATCAGTCGGCGTTTATCGCCGCCTACGATGGCGAGTCCACCAACAGCTTTAACGGCACCGGTGACAAGGGCACCTCGTGCTTTAAGTTTAAGGGCGTCGGGCAGCAGGTCGATATGCCGGGTATCCCCACCACCGACTGGGATTGGCTCATCTACCCGCAAGGCCTCTACGACACGCTCAAGCACATCAGCGCCACCTATCCCAACCTCCCCGTCATCTATATCACCGAAAATGGCCTAGGCCACAAGGACCCCGAGCCCGACGCAAACGGCATCGTCGCCGATCCCGAGCGCATCGACTTTGTCGACCAGCACATGGAGAAGGTGCTCCAGGCGCGCGCCGAAGGCGTCGACGTCCAGGGTTACTTTATCTGGAGCCTGCAGGACCAGTTCTCGTGGGCCAATGGCTATAACAAGCGCTACGGCCTGTTCTACATCGACTTCGACACGCAAAAACGCTACATCAAGCAGTCGGCACTCTGGTATAAGGAGCTCGCCGACACTATGGCGGACGCGCAGTAGCGCATCGCCTCGCTTTCCCCCGAGAAGGGAGCGGCCCTATGCGATACAAACCCAGCCGCTCCCCTCTCTCCCTGGGACCGACCCCGCCTGCACCCGGGCTTTTAGCAAGCGGGAGACCATATAGGTTTTCAACGTCCATGCCATTAAGATTTCATGCAAAGAGGAGCGTGAACTATGGAATCGATCGTTAAGTTCTTGGAGAAAGGTCAGCCGTACTTCGACAAGGTCTCTAAGAACATCTACCTTCAGGCCATTAAAGACGGCTTTTTGGCAGCAATGCCCATCATCCTGTCTTCTTCTGTCTTCCTGCTTATTTCGACCCTGCCGGGCGTTGTCGCCACGGTCGGCGGCTTTACGCTGCCCGACTGGTGGAACGTCGACGTCGTGAACTTCTGCAACAAGGTTTACAACTTCACGATGGGCGTCGTGGGCATCATGGTCGCCGGCACCACCGCAAGCGCGCTGACCGGCTCCAAGAACCGCCGCATGCCTGCCGGCAAGGCCATCAACGCCACGAGCACCATGGTCGCCGCCATGTGCGCTATGCTCATCTTGGCCGTTACCCAGACGAGTGCCAAGATCGACGGCGCCGATGTCTCGGTGTTCTTTACCGACAACATGGGCACCAAGGGCCTACTGAGCTCCTTTGTCGCCGCATTTGCCACGGTCAACATCTATGCCTTCTGCATTAAGCGAGACATCACCATCAAGCTGCCCAAAGAAGTCCCCGGCGCCATCGCCCAGAACTTCCGCGACATCTTCGCCTTCAGCTTCTCCATCCTGTTTGTCGCCGTCATCGACGTTATCTGCCGCACCTGCTTGGCCGTCCCGTTTGCCAACGTCATCTCCACGCTGGTGAGCCCGCTGTTCGCCGCTGCCGATTCCTACGCCGGCCTCGCCCTCATCTGGTTCATGATCCCGCTGTTCTGGTTCATGGGCATCCACGGCCCCTCGGTCGTTAAGCCTGCCCTCAACGCCGCGCTGTTTGGCAACATCACCACCAACCTCGCCACGCTGCAGGCCGGCGGTCACCCCGCCCTCGCCCTGACCGAGAACTTCGGTAACTACATCGGCGAACTCGGCGGCACCGGCGCCACGTTCATTGTCCCAATCATCTTCCTGCTCTTTATGCGCTCCAAGCAGCTCAAGGCCGTCGGCAAAGCCTCTGTCGTACCGGTGATGTTCGCCGTCAACGAGCCGCTGCTGTTCGCCGCGCCCATCATCCTCAACCCGTACTTCCTGATCCCGTTCCTGTTTGCCCCCGTGGCCAACGTCCTCATTGGTAAGTTCTTCATCGACTTTTTGGGTATGAACGGCTTTATCTATGCCATGCCGTGGGCACTCCCCGGACCGATCGGCACCTTCATCGACACCAACTTCCAGCCGATCTCTCTGGTCCTGGTTGTCGTCCTGCTGGTCGTTGACTTCTTGATCTACTACCCGTTCTGCAAGGCCTACGACAACGTCCTGTGCAAGCAGGAGGCCGAGACCCTGGCCGAAGAAGAGGCCGAGGAGACCAAGACCGTCAAGACCGCTGACGCCCCCGCCGTTGAGGCTCCTGTTGTCGAGACCGCTTCTGCCACTGAGGCCTCCACAGCTCCGTCCGCCCTTAAGGGCAAGGATCTGAGGGTTCTGGTTCTGTGCGCTGGCGCCGGCACCTCTGCACTGCTCGCCAACGCGCTTAAGGAAGGCGCCGACGAGCTGGGCATCGACATTACCGCCAACGCCGGTGCCTACGGCAGTCACTACGCCATCATGGACCAGTACAACGTCATCGTCCTGGCTCCGCAGGTTCGCACCTATTACAACGAAATGAAGGCCGACACCGACCGCCTGGGCATCACGCTGCTGTCGCCCAAGGGCAAACAGTACATCGACCTCACTAAGGATCCCAAGGGTGCCGTCGCCTGGATCGAGGAAAACCTCGAGGCATAAGACGCTGACACCACCTGCCGCTCGCAGACAATAAATGGCCCGTGCATCGATGTGTGATGCGCGGGCCATTTTGTTTAGACCGCACCCGTCCTCCTGTTCATCTCAATCTGTAACATCTAGCCGAGTTTTTCGGTCCTGGCTGTTACAGATCGAGGTGAACGCACAGGCCAAGCCGAAAATCTCAATCTGTAACATGTAGACCGCTTTTGACCGCTTAGATGTTACAGATCGAGACAAACAGATGGGTCAATCCAATCAATCTAGATCTGTAACATCTGGCTGGTCATTTCACTCCTAACTGTTACAGATCGAGACAAACGGAATAAGCCGGGCCGAATTGTCTAAATCTGTAACATCTAGCCGAGTTTTCGGGTCCCACCTGTTACAGATTTAGACGAGCAGGCCGAGCACGTCTACGCCCGCAGATCCTTCACACTGGAACGCTCGACCAACACGCCCGAGACGAGCGTACGGCTTCTGGAGCTCGGGGCTTCCAGACCTGCGACGACCTCGTTAAGCGCACGGATGCCCAGTTCGCGGTGGCGAAACTTCACCGACGTCAGAATCGAGTTGGGAATCGTCTTGTAGAGCTCATCGTCGAAGCCAATCACGGACACGTCGTCGGGCACACTGAGCCCTTTGTCACGTAGAGCCATCATCACGCCGTTTGCCATGCAGTCGTTAGCGGCGAGGACCGCCGTGCAATCGGGCTTATCGGCAAGCACAAGGCCCGCGGCGTAGCCACTATCCGCATTCCAATCGCCTTGTAGAGGCTCAGGCGGCTCAATGCCCCGCGCCTCGAGCGCCGCTCGCCAGCCTTTCATTCGGCACTGGCTCGACAGTGACTCTTTTTTACCAGAAACGAAGTACACGTTCTTGTGCCCGTGATTCAAGAAGTACTCGCATGCCATGCGCGCGCCGTCCTCTTGATCGTCACTGACGGTGGAGCAGGTAGGATGCTCCATCGGCGTAATAATCACCGTCTTGAGGTCTTTCGGCGCCTCAAAGGTATCAAAGTCATCGACCATCTGACGCAGGTTGAAAATCATGCCGTCGACGGGAAGCTGCGACATCCTACGTGCCGCTTCGGCAAGGGTCATCTTCTCCCCCGCCCGCTTTTTAATCATCGTGAGCGCAAAGCCTCGCTCTTCGGCGGCATCGGCGATACCGTCAATCATGTCCACGTTGCCGCCCGACAAGTGGAACAGCACCACGCCGATGCACCCGTAACGGCCCAACTTGAGCGAACGCGCGGCAAAGTTGGCTCGAAACCCGAGCGCCTCCATGGCCGAATGAACCTTATCGCGTGTAGACTCGCGCACGCTATCGGGCTCGTTGATCACGCGCGACACCGTCTTGAGAGAAACGCCCGCGGCAACTGCCACATCGTTCATTGAGACATTTTTCTTGTCCATCGTTGCCACTGCTTCTCCAGTCGGTTCCCTATCGATCGTTCTTTGCGTTCTAGCATACACTACCTGCCCGACTGACAAATCAGCCGTTTATCGGACAATATCGACCGTTCACCCGTAAATCCTTGTTGCTCTTCCAAAAATGTCTTACGTTGTCATTAACGAAATGACAACGTTGTCATTTCGCAATGCCTTCCTTAAGCAGGAAGGTTTCCGGGCAGTCCTGACCATCCATCGACGACCAGTTCCATCCACATGTATCGCGCATCGAGCAGCAAAGGAGCTCTATGGACGCCATCGTAAAGATGCTCGAAAAGCATCAACCGTTCTTTGAGAAGATCTCGAGGAACATCTACCTCCAGGCCATTAAGGACGGATTCCTTGGGTGCATGCCCATCGTCCTCACCTCTTCGATCTTCCTACTGATTGCCACCCTTCCTGGCGTAGTTGGCATCACGCTGCCCCAGCCGCTCATCGACTGGTGCAACAAGCTGTACAACTTCACCATGGGCGTCATGGGCATCATGGTTGCCGGCACCACCGCCAAGAACTTTACGGCCTCCATGAACCGTCGCATGCCCGCCGGCAAGGTGCTCAACGACGGCTCCACCATGGTTGCCGCCCAGTGCAGCATGCTGCTGCTCGCAGTCACGCAGTTCACCACCAAGTTCAACGGCTCCGAACTTTCGGTCTTCGATTGCACCAGCATGGGCACGCGCGGTCTGTTCTCGGCCTATATCGCCGCGTTCATTACCGTGTGGGTCTACAAATTCTGCGTCTCGCGCGATCTGACCATTAAGCTGCCCAAGGAGGTCCCGGGCGCCATCGCTCAGAACTTCCGCGACATTATCCCCTTTGGCGGTGCCGTCATCATCTGCGGCATCATCGATGTCATCGTGCGCAACCTCATGGGCGTTCCGTTCTCCGAGCTGCTTATCAAACTGCTCTCCCCGCTCTTCACTGCGGCAGAGACCTACCCCGGACTCATCCTTATTCAGGCAGCCACCGCGTTCTTCTGGTTCATCGGCGTCCACGGCCCCTCGATCGTCCAGCCGGGCATCGACCCCATCCGTCTTGCCAACCAGGCCGAAAACCTGCAGGTTCTGCTGGCAGGCGGCCACCCCGCCCACTCCCTCACCTTTAACATGTCGCTCGTGGGTGAGTTCGGCGGCACCGGCGCCACGTTCATCGTGCCGCTTCTGCTGATTCTCTTTATGAAGTCCAAGCAGCTCAAAGCCGTCGGCAAGGCCTCGATCGTTCCTGTTGCCTTCGCCGTCAACGAACCGCTGCTCTTTGGCGCGCCGATGATCCTTAACCCCTACATGCTCATCCCCTTTGTTGCCGCCGGCTGCGTCAACGTGAGTGTTGCCAAGTTCTTTATCGATAACGTGGGCATGAACGGCTTCTCCTTCGTGGTGCCTTGGGCTACCCCTGCCCCCATCGGCATCTTCATCACCACGAACTTCCAGCTTATCGCCCTGGTGTTTGTCGCAATCATCATCTTGCTGGACGCCATCATCTACCTGCCGTTCTTGAAGGCGTACGATAAGCTGCTCTGCGACCAGGAGGCCGAGCGTGCCGCCGAGCTGGGTCTCGAGTCCGATGGTGCTGCCGCCATCGCCGCCAGCACCTCTGCGCCCGCTGTCGAGCAAGCTACCGCTTCCGTCGAGCCGACCGCCGCTGCCGCCGACAGCAAGCCTGTCGCCGATCAGCCCGAGCCCGCCGCCGACGCATCCGCTAAGAAGGATGTCGATGGTCTGAAGGTCCTCGTCCTGTGCGCCGGCGCCGGCACCTCTGCCATGCTCGCCAACGCCATCAAGGAAGGTGCTGCGCAGACCGGAGAGAACATCGCTTCCTCCGCAGGCGCCTATGGTCAGCACACTGCCATCATGGATCAGTACGACGTCATCGTGCTTGCCCCGCAGGTCCGTAGCTACTACAACGACATGAAGGCCGACACCGATCGCTTGGGCATTAAGCTGCTCGCTCCGCGCGGTAAGGAATATATCGACCTCACCCGCGACCCCGCTGGCGCCATCAAGTGGCTCCGCGAGAACCTCGACTAGCTCCTCCCTCTGTTGGTGCCCGGATCCCCAGTTCGGGCACCTCTCCCTATTCGTATCCCACAGAAAGGATGACTCATGACCAATCCCATGCAGTTCCCCGACGGCTTTGTGTTTGGCGGCGCCACCGCCGCTTACCAGGTTGAGGGCGAGACCCGCACGCACGGCAAGGGCAAAGTACCCTGGGACGATTTCCTGGCTGCCCAGGGTCGCTTCTCCCCCGATCCTGCAAGCGACTTCTACAACAAATATCCGGTCGATATCGACTTGTGCCAGCGCTTCGGCATCAACGGTATTCGCGTCTCCATCGCTTGGAGCCGCATCTTCCCCAACGGTACTGGCGAGATCAACCCCGAGGGTGTTGCCTTCTATCACGAGCTTTTCGCCACCTGCAACAAAGCCGGCGTTATCCCCTATGTCACGCTCGATCACTTCGATACGCCCGAGGCCTTTTACCTGAACGGCGGCGAGGGTTTCCTGACGCGCACGACGATCGACGCCTTTGTCGAGTACGCCAAGTTCTGCTTTGCCGAGTTCACCGAGGTCAAGCACTGGTTCACGTTTAACGAGATTCCCGCGACCGCCGAGGGCAGCTTTATCGTCGGCAACTGGCCGCACGGCGAGAAGTATCGCCTGGACAAGGCCTTTCAGCTCATGCACAACATGATGGTGGCCCACGCCAAGGCTGTCGTCGCCTTCCATGAGGGCGGCTTTGAGGGCGAGATCGGCATTGTCCAGAACCTGGAGCCCAAATATCCCCTCGACCCCAACAACGCCGCCGACTGCGAGGCGGCTCGCATGGCCGACGTCATCAACAACCGCTGGGTACTCGACGCCACCTTCCGCGGCCACTATGCAGCCGATACCATGGAGGCTGCGACCAAGCTGGCCCATATCGCCGGCGGCGAGCTCGATGTTCGCGACGAGGACATCGCCGCGCTGACCGCCGCGCTCCCCTACAACGATTGCCTGGGCGTCAACACCTACAAGTGCCAGTTCCTGCGTGCCGCCGAGGGCGAAAACGACATCAACCACAATGGCACCGGCGACAAGGGCTCCTCGCGCTGGTTCCTCAAGGGCGTGGGCGAGTCATGCGTGCGCGAAGGCGTACCCACTACCGATTGGGACTGGATCATCTATCCCGAGGGCCTGTACGACCTACTGCTCCGCATTAAGAACGATTACCCCAACTACAAGAAGATCTACATCACCGAGAACGGCATGGGCTATAAGGACGATTTTGAGGACGGCTTTATCGACGACGCCCCTCGCATCGACTACATGCGCCAGCATCTCGCATGGATCCTCAAGGCGATCGACGGCGGCGTAAACGTCGACGGTTACTTTGTGTGGTCGCTGCAGGACCAGTTCTCCTGGACCAACGGCTATAACAAGCGCTACGGCCTGTTCTACATCGACTTCGAGACTCAGGCCCGCTATCCCAAGGCGAGTGCGTACTGGTACAAGAACGTCGCGGAGACCGGCCTGCTCATGGCCTAACTTTTGCCGCATACCCCCCTGTCGGCCGCATACGAATCCCAAACCGGTTCGTATGCGGCCTTTTTTGTTTTGGCTCGGCCCGAGCAGGCCGTTTGTCTCAATCTGTAACATCTAGCAGGGGTTTTCGGTCTTACCTGTTACAGATCAAGACAATAAGATAGTCAAATCCGAACTTTCCAAGCAGTTATGAAGCATGGTTTCTAGTTTTCGGTATCACGAACATACTTTCGGTATCATTTAATGGTATTATGATATCGAAAGTATGTTCGTGATACCGAAAGGAGCCGCATGCGCCAGTTCGATTACACCACAGTCCCAGCGGAACTCGAAGCAACTCCAATCACCAACCTCCTTCTCTCGATACGCGAGCATAAAGGCCGTCAGCTTGCTCTGAGTCAAGTCAAACCCGAGCTTCTATCGTCCCTAATGGAGGAGGCTAAGATCCAAAGCACCCGATCCTCCAACGGACTTGAAGGAATTTTTACCACCCAAAAAAGACTCAAAGCGATCATGGCGTATTCCGCCAAGCCAAGTTCCCGCGCAGAGGAAGAAATCGCTGGATACCGAGATGTGCTGTCGCTTATTCACGAGCAACACGATTCCATTCCAGTAACGCCATCTGTCATTCTGCAGTTGCATCGTGACCTCATGGCGCACACGGCAATCTCGTATGGAGGCCATTGGAAAGATAGCGATAACGAAATCGTCTCCATTGACGATCAAGGTAATCGATTTGTGCGCTTTAGGCCCCCTTCGGCTCTAGCAACCCCGGGACTTATTAAAGAAGCCTGCCAGTCCCTCAACGATGCTTTATCTCGCCAAGTTTGCGATCCCCTCCTTATATCGCTCCGCTTTATCTTCGATTTTGTTAGCATTCATCCCTTCAACGATGGCAATGGCAGGATGAGCCGGCTCCTTACAACGCTGCTGCTCGAAAAGACTGGATACGACGTTGCGCGTTACATCAGCATCGAACGACTTATTGAAGACAACAAAGCGCTTTACTACAACGCCCTCGCTGCAAGCTCCACTGGATGGAATGAAAATCAAAACACCGAAGTACCCTTTATCCGTTTCATGCTCGGAACAACCCTGGCAGCCTACCGACAGCTCGAGCAGCGTACCTTAATTGAATCAAGCACTCGTCCCATGTCGAAGCAAGCGCGCATCGCTGTTCTATTTCAACAGAGACCCGGCGTCATTAAGAAATCCGACATCCGGTCCAACTGCCCCGATATCAGCGAGGTAACCGTTAAACGAACCCTCGGTCAGCTTGTTAGTTGCAGCGCAATCGAAAAAACAGGAGCGGGTCGTTCGACGGGCTACATACTCAAAGACGTCCATGCTCTAGAACTATTCTTGCAAGCCGCAATACCCGATAGCGAGGCCGCAATAACAAAAGAGGCTCCAAAGGATAAGCTCCTTGAACGTGTAAACCACGCCGAGGATGAAAGCAGAGAAGGGCTCTATGAAGACTACGATTCATTCTCAATGGACATAAAGACGAAATACGGAGTCTAGTCATATCTTAGAATAGCCTCATCCTTGTTGCCCAAAGTTATTTGCGCGTCATTGTAAAGCGGTACCCCCGCGCCGGCAGGGGGCAGAAGTATCGCCTGCAGCGTTAGCTAGCAGATGACCCGCTTGTGTTCCTCGATGGCGGCACGATCCTCGGCGGTAATACCCGGCTCGCACACCACGGCGTCCAGGCTGTCCAGGCGGCAGAAAGTGTAGAAGTCGCGCCTGCCGATCTTGCTGGAGTCGGCGATGAGGTAGCGCGTATCGGCCTTGCTAAAGGCGAGCTGCTGGATGCGGCCCTCATCCATGTTGGACGTGGACACGTCGCCGTCCAGAATGCCGTTGGCACCGATAAACGCCGTGTCAGTCCCTAGTGCGCGCAGGGTATCCTCGGCCATGGGGCCCACAAAGGCAGCGGTGCGGCGACGGTACATGCCGCCCACCAGGCACAGCTCGCAATCCTCGCGCGCCTCGAGCAGGCTAAAGGCCGAAAGCGAATTGGTCACATAGATGGAAGGCAGTTTGTCGGTGACTCGGAGAGCGCCAATGCGATCTCACGACGGTTGCGCTCATTGTCTCAATTAGATACTCAACAAAATACGGCCCCGCAGCTCAATAAGCTGCGGGGCCGTACCATACACCGACGAATCAACGACGAAGTGCATCCACTATTTGGCCAGCTCCTGAACGATCCAGTCAATTGCACCTTCGGGATCGTTGGTAAGGTCGATATACTCCTTGCCCCTTGTGGTGAGCAGTTTAATTCCAAGGCGATCGGTATCGGCCTTCATAGCGTCATAGTACATGCGTGCCTGGGGCGCCAGAACAATCACGTTGTACTGATCCATCGTCTCATAGTGGCTTCCGTACGCACCGGACTGAGATACCAGATCGATACCCTTAGCAGCGGCACCTTCGCGAAGAGCATTTGCCAAGAGAGTCGAAGTGCCGGCACCCTGGCAAAGCACAAGCACGCGGATCTGCTCCGCCTTGTCCTTTACCGCCTCGAGAGCTTTTGCGACATTTTCCTGTGCGGCGATAGCATCTGCATCCGAGTTTCCTGCAGTCTCCTTTGCAGACTCTTCCAAACAAAGCTGATGGTCATACGCCTTGCAGAACGGATAGTAAATCACAAAGTCAACGACCAACAGCACTGCCATCAATACGAGAGAACGCAGATCGAGACCCGTGGTGAGGAACGCACCAATTGGGCCGGGAAGCGCCCACGGCATGGTATACATGGGGGCGTTCATTCCAATGACGTCAATGAAAAATTTACCGATAATGGCGTTGACCATAGGAGCCACTAGGAAGGGCACGAACATATAGGGATTGAGAACAATCGGCATACCGAAGAGAACGGGCTCGTTAACTCCAAAAATCACCGGGATAATCGATGCCTTGCCCATGGCTTTAAGCTGCTTGGAGCGCATAAACATGATCAGGATAATAGGAACGATGAACGTGCAGCCAGAACCGCCCAGACCGCCGATGAAGCTTGTAAAGTCCTGCGTGAGAGCAATTGACGGGTGTCCACCTGCTTGGAAAACCTCAAGATTGGTAACGGTATTGCCGTAGAGCGCAGCATTGATCGGACTCATGACAACCGAAGCACCGTGGATACCCATAAATTGGAAAAGCGCGACCGCGCCTTCGATAAGCGCCATGCCAGGATAGGTGTCGACCGCGGAGAACAGCGGCGAGATGAGAGCGGATACCAAATTGGCGAACGGCACAGCAAGCAGCTTGCGGCTCGCAAGATCGATAAAAGCGCACGCAAGGATCGAAAACCCAAATGCAAAGATATCGCGAAAACTCTGCGCAATAGAGCCAGGGACCTCTTTGGGAAGCTTGATCGTCACATTATGGCTAATGCACACCTTATAGATATTAACGGTCAAGAATGCGGCTACGAACGCAGCGAGAAAACCCTTGGTTCCCATATAGCCGGTTTCAAAAACAGATGTATCTGCTCCGCCAATCGAGACAACATCGTTCGTCACCGATAGCAAGAGCATGCCGCACATGGCACAAACCATGCACGAGGTGGGGTTGAGAGATTTACCCGAAGGCATGCGACGGTTCATCGACATGGCAAGTGAGCTCGCCGTGGTGCCGGCCACCATAATGCCAAGAAGTCCCATGGTATATGCATAGATTTTATTGAAGAAATCCAGCACCTCAGACGGAAGCGTGATGCCTACATAGGCAGGGAGCGTCGAAAGAAGAAGGAACAGGCTCGAGAACAGCACAATTGGCATATTCGAGAGAAAGCCATCCTTAATCGCCACCAGATAAATGTTCCTCGAGATTTTGTCGAAGAGGGGGTGGTGTTTTTCAAGGAATTTGACGATAGCGTCCATAACACATCCTTTCATGATTCCCGGGCACACAACGATTTATCCGGACTCAACCGTCGTCGTCCCCGTTTGTATCCACTTATGTAAGTGAATACGTTCTTGTGCGAAATGTAATATCATTTGCGCGATTTGTCATAACCAATTCTTTTTCCGCTTTGTCGATATGTCAAGAATTCAAATACTTATTCGGTGAACGGTAGTTGATTAATATAATGTTTTCCCAGCTAAAGGCTATTTTTTCCGAGCAGTACAATAAGTTTGCAACCGTTCACCGATTGGATATAACATATTGAATATATTGTTGTAACAATATTAGAGACAATGTCACAAGCCTGTCGTTCTAGTCAAAGGAAGTAACAATGCCCAAACGATTACTGAACATGTCCGCATCCGATTTTGCCGCTACGTCACCCATGGATCTAAAACAGGCAATTCTGGCTTCCGAGGGACGTACCATCATGGCGGAAAACGTACCCTCTTCCCAATTTCTCGGCGGCGTTACTAATGCAGAAATCGAACGTGCCGCAGGTGCCGACCTGCTTCTGTTTAACGCGCTCGATGTGTTCGATCCAGTTATTGCCGGTATTCCAGATGATCTCAATGAAAACCCGGTCACTTGGGTGAAGCGAGCGTGCGGAAGGCCCATTGGCGTCAATCTGGAGCCAGTTGATAACGAGGCAGAGATGTCTGAATCCCGAACGGAAATCCCCATGGGTCGTCGCGTCTCTCCCAAGACCTTAGAAAAGGCTAACGAACTCGGATTTGATTTTATCTGCCTGACGGGCAACCCTGGAACCGGCGTCTCCAACGATGCAATCGCCCATTCGATTAAACTCTCCAAAGAGCATTTCAATGGCCTGATCATAGCCGGGAAAATGCATGGAGCGGGCGTTGCGGAACCTGTCATGACGCTCGAAATTGCGCGCAAGTTTGTTGACCTCGGCGTCGATATCCTTCTCGTGCCAGCCCCCTACACCGTCCCTTGCTTCCAAGAAGCAGACCTGCGCGCCATCGTAGACTTCGTACGATCCCACAACGTAGGCAAGTCAATTGAAGAGAAGGTTCTCGTCATGGCGGCGAACGGGACGAGTCAAGACTCCTGCGACAGCGAGACCATTAAGAAAATAGGCCTTGCAGCAAAAGCAGCCGGCGCTGACCTCCAACATATCGGGGACTCCATGAACGGTATTTGCCTGCCCCAGAATATCTTCACGCTCGGACAAGCCCTTCGTGGATACAGGCATCAGATCGTCATGCTGAGCCGCTCTGTGATACGTTAAGGTTACCTTGCCCACGTTACATCCCGACTGAGGCAACCATCAGGTATAACCAACATGCAAACTGAGGCTCTAATGCTCGATACACACGAAAAACGGCCACTCTATTTACAGCTCACCGACGCGCTGCTCAAGCAGATCGTCGATGAATATCAAGCAGACGATAAACTTCCGACAGAAATGGAACTCTGCGACGAATACGCCGTAAGCAGAACAACCGTCCGACTTGCCATGAGTGAGCTGGAGCGTCGTGGAAGTATCTATCGAATCCAAGGTAAGGGATCGTTTGTTGCACCGAAACGCGTTAGCGAGCTCAATTCACTTTTAGACTTTGACTTTGCAAGCCATTGCGATGGCGTTGATCCGGATGCCATCACCAAACATTTCGGCGGCCTCACATCAGGTCGTCCAATTTCCGTAATGATGCTCCAACAATTTGGATGTCAAAGTCGCGATGAAATTCAGCGTCTTGAATTGACCTACGAACTTGAAGGCAGCTTCATAGGCGCTGATACGTTCTTCATTTCAAAGTCGCGCGTTCCGAATAACCAGTTAGATTTTCAGGCATTTAGCAGAATCATGGACGACTTGTCCAAGTCTATCCAATCTGTTAGGGAAAGCTATAGAGCACGTCAGCTTAGCGATTCCGAAGCCAGTAATTATAGTGTTGCAAAACTTCCGGTCATCGAACTGACTCATTATGCTTACGACTCCGGAGGCAAACTAATCTCAATTGTCTGCCGCACCGTCTTAACTGGGCGGGTCCCTTATCAAAACTTTATTTTCAAGTCCTAATGTTCTTTTTCTTTTGTCTCGATCTGTAACACGTAGCCGAGTTTTTAAGTCCTAACCGTTACAGATCGAGACAAACAAGGTAGACCACGCCGAATTGTCTCAATCTGTAACACTAAGACCGGTTTTGGACGTCTAGATGTTACAGATTGAGATGAATGCACAGGTCAATCCTCTCAATCTCAATCTGTAACAACTAGCTGAATTTTTCGGTCCTAGCTGTTACAGATCGAGACAAACGGAATAGGCCGAGCCAAAAATCTCGATCTGTAACATCTGACTCGCTTTTGGCCGCCTAGATATCACAGGTTGAGACAATTTGATAGCGGAGTCCTCATTTGCGCGTCATATCGCGTAGCGCTGACGCGCTGGTTTCCACAATGACAGGAGGTAAAAGTCCTCCCGCATCGCCCGTTGGCAATCCCGTAGCGCTAGCTAGCAAATGACCTGCGTATGCTCCTCGATGGCGGCACGATCTTCGGCGGCGATGCCCGGCTCGCACACCACGGCGTCCAGGCTGTCCAGACGGCAGAAGGTGTAGAAGTCGCGCTTGCCAATCTTGCTGGAATCGGCGATCAGATAGCGCGAGTCGGCCTTGCTAAAGGCGAGCTGCTGGATGCGGCCCTCTTCCATGTTAGACGTAGACACGTCGCCGTCCAAAATGCCGTTTGCGCCGATAAAGGCTGCGTCGATTCCCAGCGCGCGCAAGGTGTCCTCAGCCGTGGGGCCCACAAAGGCGGCAGTGCGGCGACGGTACACGCCGCCCACCAGGCACAGTTCGCAGTCTTCGCGCGCCTCGAGCAGGTTAAACACCGAAAGCGAATTGGTCACAATGCGCAGGCGAAACGCCGGCAGCATCGAGGCCATCTGCTCAACCGTGGTGCCCGTGCCCAAAAAGATGGTCGAGCCTTCCTCGATAAGCTCCACAGAACGGCGCGCAATCTGCAACTTTTCCTCGGCATGTTTCGTGCGCTTCTCGCTGTGCGAATACTCATGGCGCAGCATAGCGTGTGGACGGCTCTGCGCACTGCGGGCTCCGCCGTGCACGCGCTCGATCTCGCCCAGGCTCGCAAGCTCCTCAAGGTCACGGCGGATCGTCATATCCGAGACACCTAACGCATCCGAAATCTCCTTGACCGAGACCGTTCCCTGTTCCTCGAGCAGCTGCCGAACCTTATCCTGTCGCTCCGCTTTAATCACGATGAGTCCTCGCTGTTCCACGCTCACGTCAATTCAAACAATAACGAACAAATTGTATCAGACTCGCGCGCGTCAAAAATGAACGCCCGCACAGCTCCAATCATCACTTTTTTGAGAAAAATACCCCCTGCTTTAGTGGGGTGTAGTGATAATCTCGCTTGTTCGCGCTACAGTTTGTCGGAAATACCTCGATGTTAGGAACCAAATGATCACTTCCGAGCTTTTCGGCACCGCGCCGTGCGGTACCCCCGTTCATCGTTACACCCTCAACGGGCCCGAGATCTGCGTTCGCATTATGGACTATGGCGCCACCGTGCTGGGTATCGATGTGCCCGACATTCCCGGCAACGTGCGCGATGTGGTGCTGGGCTTCGATAAGCTCGAGGATTACTTTGACAACCCCGCCTGCTTTGGCGCGACCATCGGGCCTGTGGCCAACCGCACCGCGGGCGCCACGATCACCATCGACGGTACGGACTGGCATATGCCGGCCAACGAAGGCGCCAACAACCTGCACAGCGATCTTGAGCACGGTCTGCATAAACGCGTGTGGGACGTTGAGCTCGACGAGGCCCATAACGCCGTGCGCATGACCACCTCGCTTGAGGATGGCGAACTGGGCCTTCCCGGCAACCGCACCTTGACGGCCGTGTTTACCGTTACACGCACCGGCGTCTTTCGCATCGAGTATGGCTGCGAGAGCGACCGCGCCACCTACGTGTCCATGACCAACCACACGTACTTTAACCTTGCCGGCCATAACGCCGGCATGGACTGCGAGCACTTCTTTGTTGCCAACGCTGCCCACTACCTGCCCATCAACGAGCAGAATATCCCCACCGGCGAGATCGCTCCGGTCGAGGGCACGCCGTTTGACTTCCGTGAGCTGCGCCCCGTCGCGCCTGGCATGGAGGCCGACGATCCCCAGATTAAGCAGGCACGCGGCTACGACCACTGCCTGTGCATCGATGGCTATCAGTACGGCCGTAATCTGCGCCGCGCCCTGCACGTCGAGGAGATGTGGACCGGCCGCGAGCTGGACTACTACACCACCGCCCCGGGCGTGCAGCTCTACACCGGCAACTGGCTGGGCGACGAGCACGCCAAGGACGATGCTAACTATGGCTGGGGCGCCGGCTTTGCCCTCGAGGCAGAGATGTACCCCGACACACCGCACCAGCCGCTGTTCCCGCAGGGCATTGTGGGCCCGGGTCACCCCTACAGCAATGTGATCGAATATCACTTTATGAGGCACTAAGCCCACAACGCAACATATCGCACAGCAGCGCCCGCCGGCACCACTGCCGACGGGCGTTTTTCTACCTAGTCATTGGGGACGTTCTTAAATGACTAGTCATTGGGGACAGTCTTTAACGTTTGGCGAGAAGGACTGTCCCAATCTGCCGACACTTGGGGACGTTCCTAAAAGGCCGGCACATAAGGAACGTCCCCAAGTGCCAAGGGTGTCCCGTTTGACTAGTCATTTAAGAACGTCCCCAATGACTAGTTGGATGGGGTCGGGATTGGAGCTGGGGAGGTAACGGATTTCTAGCTCTATGCCGAGTTCTTGTAGCTCTTTGAAGGCAGCGATGTCCGTATCGTCTACGGCGACTGCGGGCGTTATGGGGTGCTTGCCCTCCCCCGCCTGCATATGGCCAATGCTGATCTTGGTGATCGGCACACCACCCTTAACCAGCGCGAGCGCATCGGCGGGTGAGGCCACCATGATGAGAATCCATTGGCGCGGCGTTGCGGTATGAATGATGTCGATGGTCCTTTGCACCGAGAAAAACCGCGTCCAAACGCCTTCTGGCGCCGCCACCCTCATGGGTGCCCATTGGCGCGAATCCGCCGCGATCTCATCGTTGACGATTAGGACAAGGTTGGAACCCACGGCTTCGTTCCACAGTTCAACGTCTTGCCCGTAAATGAAACGGTCATCGATACGCGTGAGAAGGATCTTGGGTTGAGCCATGGCTGCCCCATTCTGTTTGAGACCCGTAAGAGCGAGACATCACGTCTCCAATATTAGTGCATTTAAAGGGTTGATTTCCGATCTCAGCCGAACACATTGAGCGGATAGGCCTTTCCCGCAGTTAGCTGAACGCCCCCGCGGCCCCTCCTGGGGTCCGGGGGCGCCGTTTTCCCAGTTGAAGGGACGG
>CABUTH010000002.1 GCA_902494465.1 uncultured Collinsella sp. | reverse complement strand
TAGATCACAAACGCCAGCTCGTCAGCCTTGGCCTCGTCCTTGGCAAGTGCCCAAGGCTCAGAGTCCTCGATGTAGTGGTTGGCGGCATGGATGAGCTCCATGACCTCGTCCTTGGCTCCGCCGTAATCGAGCACGTCCATCTTGGCCATGTAGCGCTCGACCAGACCATCGGCGATCTTTGCCAGCGGGTTGTCGAACGCATCGAACGATGCGGGCTTGGCGGGCGCGCAACCATCAAAGTACTTGCCGCTCATGTTGAGCGAACGCGAGATAAGGTTGCCCCAGCTGTTGGCCAGGTCGGCGTTGTAGACCTGCTCCATGCGATCGAAGCTGATGGCACCGTCGGTGCCGGGGACGACGTCGGTCATGAAGTAGTAGCGATAGCCCTCGACGCCCAACATGTCGATAACGTCCTGCGGAGCGATGGCGTTGCCGCGGCTCTTGGACATCTTCTCGGCCTTGCCGGTCTCGGCATTGCGCACGGTCAGGAAGCCGTGGGCAAAGACGTGCTCGGGCAGGGCCTCGCCGATGGCCATGAGCATGGCGGGCCAAATGACGCAGTGGAAGCGGATGATGTCCTTGCCCACGATGTGGAACTGCGCGGGCCAGCGATAGGCCAGCTCGGCACGCGCCTCGTCGGTGTCGACACCGTAGCCGACGGCCGTCATATAGTTGAGCAGCGCATCGAACCACACGTAGGTCACGTGACCCTCGTCAAACGGGACCTGAATGCCCCAGTCAAAGCTCGTACGGCTCACGGAAAGGTCATTAAGGCCGCCCTCGACAAAGCTACGTACCTCGTTCATGCGGAACGCAGGCTCGACAAAGTCGGGGTGCTCGTCATAGAGCTTGAGCAGCTTGTCCTGGAAGGCGGAAAGCTTAAAGAAGTAGGACTCCTCCTGCACGCGCTCAAGCGGACGGTGGCAGTCGGGGCACAGGTGCTGGCCGACGCTGCCGTACTCCTCGTCGCCCTTCTGGACCTGCGTATCAGTGAAGTAGGTCTCGTCAGGCACGCAATACCAACCGTCGTAGCTGCCCTTATACAGGTAGCCGGACTCCTTCATGCGCTCCCACAGGTACTGCACGGCATGATGCTGGCGCGGCTCGGTGGTGCGGATGAAATCGTCGTTGGAAATCTCGAGCTTGCTCCAAAGCTCCTTGAAGTGCGGAGCCTGGCTGTCGGTCCACTCCTGCGGCGTCATGTTGTGCTTGGCTGCGGCCTCGGCGACCTTCTCGCCGTGCTCGTCCATGCCGGTCAGGAACTTGACGTTATAGCCGGCGGAGCGGCGATAGCGAGCCTGAACGTCGGCGATGATGGTGGAATAAGCCGTGCCCAGGTGCGGATCGGCGTTGACGTAGTAGATGGGCGTCGTGATAAAGAACGAAGGCTTGCTTTGATCCATGGGGTTTGTCCTCCAGAAAAACGTTGCATACAGGGGATGATTCTAGCGCAAGGGCTGGATATCCTCCATCTATTGCATATCGAGCACCATGGCATAGACATCGCGCTTGCGGCGCGAATACTTCTGAGACAGGCGCTTGGCCACCGCAGAGGCGGGCTCCCCCTCCTCGAGCGCGGCGCGGATATCCTCGCGCAGGGCCTCGTCGGGATCCGCTGCCGCGGCGCCAACCGGCACGATACCGGCCTCCTCATCCTCGCTCGGCGGCGCGATGACCAGCGCAATCTCGCCCTTTACCTCGCCGCGAGCACGTAGCTCCTCGGCAAGCTGAGCAGCGGGCCCGCGCAAGACCTCCTCGTGCAGTTTGGTGAGTTCGCGGCAGACGGCAACCTCACGCTGGGGAAAGACCTCCGCCACGGCCTCGAGCGTCGCCACGATGCGATGTGGAGACTCGTAGAAGATGAGTGCGCCGGGCACCACGGCAAGGCGCTGTAAACGCCGCACGCGGTCGCCGTGCTTTCGGCCCAAAAAGCCCTCGAAGAAAAAATGCTCGCAGGGAATGCCGGACGAAACGAGCGCCGTGACGCAAGCAGAGGGCCCGGGAATAACTTCAACGGGCACATCGGCCTCACGCGCCGCCTCGACCAGCGCCTGGCCGGGATCGGACACACTCGGCATGCCGGCGTCCGAGGCAAAAGCGAGGGTCTCCCCCGCCAGCAGACGGTCGACCAGGCCGACGGCGCGGCTGGCGATCACATTCTCGTCGCAACGGACAAGCGGCTTGGAAATGCCCAGATGCATCAGCAGCTTTGACGTCACACGCGTGTCTTCGCAGCAGATGGCATCGGCGGCGGCAAACGCCTCGCCAACGCGCGGGGACAGGTCGCCCAGGTTGCCGATGGGCGTGCCGACCACATAGAGTTTGCCCGTATGGGTGCTGTTTTGCGTCATATCAACCTATTCAATCATGCCGCGCTCGAGCGTACCGAGCGCCGCGCGGGCGTCCCATGCTGCAATGCGCTTCTCGGTCTTCCACGTTTGGAAGAACCAACCGGCAGCCGGCGCAAACGAAGCCAGCTGGTTGGCGATAAACACGCGCTCGTAGGCATTGCGGCCCTCGGGCGTAACCGACGAGTTGGCAAAGATCGCCGCGCCCGACCATTCGCCCACCAGCACGGGGAACCCAGTCGAAATCGCTTCTTTAAGCTCGCGCTTGTTACGGGAAATCGCCGTCGTCAGCCCGCGGGGGCTCGTGATATCGAGCGCATACTCGTCGCGGTAATGGTACAGGTGAAGGTCCATGTAGACGTTCTTGTACTTGGCGCCGCGCATAAAATGCTTCCACTCGCTGGGATGCCCCGACGACGAAAAGACGACGATCTTATCCTCGGGCATATACGAACGGACGAGCTCGTAGGCATCGCGATAGAAGTTGCGCAGGTAGTGCGCCGGAATGCCATCCGTCATGGAAAAGAGACTCTTGCGGACACTCATCTGCGGCGTATCCAGCAGCTCAATGCCCAGCAGGCTCTCGGCCTCGCCGTAGCGATCAGCCAAGCGCTCGAGCACGTCGAGTGCGACATGACGGCCGTTAGTGGACGAATGCCACTCGGCAACAGCCTCTGGCGTGGCGGGCGAATCGTTGGAATCGCCCTGGCCACCGGGCACAGTTGCTAGATCAAGCAGCACGCGGATGTCGTACTTGGCAGCCCACTCAATTGCACGGTCGATGTAGTCGACAACCGAGATGTAGGACGCATCGGACTCCTGCGAGCCAAAGGCATACCAGGGCACCGGCAGACGCACGGCATTGAGACCGATCTGCGCCATGCGACGGAAATCGTCCTCACTCACAAACGTCTCGTAATGACGGCGCATGCGCTCGTTATAGGCGGCGGTGCCCATGGCCTCCTGCAGCTCGGCCGCGTTGGATGCACCGGTCGCCGCGTATAGCGACGGGGTCACCCAAGGCTCGGGAATAAACCAGCCAGAGAGATTAACGCCGAGTATCCTCTCCATCACTGCCCCCTTCGGATCGTGCAGGCCGAGCCTGCATCGTATTGCATAGGAAAAGTATCGTTTTGAGTATACCCGCGCGTGCGGACAGACGACCGAACGGTCTGTAAAGTGGCGCAAAAGCGGGAGGAATGTCTGAGCGGGCCCGAGATGGCGCGCCGAGATGTGCACGCACGTCGGAAGTACGCGCCGGAAAGCGCATCCCGTTCTGAGCGCGGGATCTGGGACGCAGTTTCCGCCAAAGACCGCAAAAGGAAAGCACATCCCATTCTGACGCCGGATTCCGGGTCGCGCTTTCCCAAGCGGCCTCAAAGCGGAAAACGCATCCCACTCTGAAGCCAAATTCCGGGACGCAGTTTCGCAGAGCCCTCGATAAAAGAAAAGGACCCCTTTGCAGAGGTCCTAGTCAATTCAAGGTGGCGGGGAAGGGAATCGAACCCCTGACACGAGGATTTTCAGTCCTCTGCTCTACCAACTGAGCTACCCAGCCATTTGAGGTGTGCCTTGTTTCAAGGCTTGATTAGTATAACCAAGGACGCGTTCCGGTCAACCGAGAATTGTAAAAAAGTTTTTGAGCACAGCCTCGGTTCTATAAATCGGCACGTCAGAGGCATCAGCCGGCAGCAAGAAGTTTTTCGCTCAGAGCCGCACGGGCAAACTCACTTGGCGTCATCCCCTCGGCAGCCGCCCGTCGACGAATGGCCTCCTTCATTCCCAGAGGAATCTTGACCGACAGCGTTGCCGTCCCCTCACCTGAGAGCGGGGGCCGTCCACGCACGATCCCACCAACGGTGTGTTCGCCATCCGGAAACTCTCCGCGCTCGTACGACTCGCACCACGCGTCAATCATTTCATCCGTTACAACCTGACCATTAGCGGCCGTATACGTCTTGCCCATCATCGACCCCTCTGCCGAGCTCGCTCGATCTCTTGCCAGAATTTCTTCTGAACCGGAGACAGGGCATGAATAATGAGCCATCCACGAATTAGTTCGACCGCAACAAGTTCCACACTTTGACCATCTGGAAGCCATCCAATGGCAAGCCATCTCGGCGGCTCGTCCTCCGACTCGCGGCGAATGCACTCAGTAACCGCGAACCAGGCACCAAGCACCTGCTTTTCCGTCAAGTGTTTTTTGGCGTTCGGATGGATCTCAACATCCATGCATCTTCTCCTCCATCTTACCCAATTTCGTATGACGAAAGTCCGCCGTCGTCAATCTCTTACGCCGGCACTTGTTGGAGGGTGGGAGGTGTAGCGAGGATTGAAGGGCGTTCCAATACCGCCCAGGCACCGGGACAGGAACACATGTGCCAAGGACGGACGTTTTCGTAGCGCGCGAGGATATTGCCGTCGCGATTGATGAAGGCGATGTCGATGGGATAGGCCATAAAACACGTATGGACCGAAGAGCAGCGTGGAAACGCCATGACGAGCGGCAAGCCGTTGGCGGCAACCGGACGCCGTCCCAGCATGCCGCGCAGGCGCATGACAAACGACTCCGCTACCACAAACTCGGCCGGCGTCCAACCCAGCCTATTGAGTGCCCGCGCGTAGGCGATGTAGGACGAGACCGCGGTCACATGACCACCCCCGGGCGCCACGGATCGACCGTCACCGCGCGCTCGTGCGACAACGTTGTCGGCGCCCCCAGCGAAACGCCAGCGATGCTGAGAGAAGTCGGCCACGGCTCATAGTGCATGGTGCAGGTGTAGGTCCTAAACGTACCGGATAGGGAAAGCAGGCCACCATCCAATGCCTCCGCGCCTTGCTCGCTCGACACTTCGATCCGCAAGTCATAGCCTTCCATGGCATTCAGAATTTGAGTCTGAACCGTCGCCGAGGCATCGGCAGAGCTTTCGTCGCCCTCCCCCTCCGACGCCACGGCGTGCGCCAACACGATGTCGGGTACCACGCGGTCGAAGCGCGCGACAGCGCTGGCAAAGATCATGACGTTGTACACGATGAGTGCCAGCACCAGCAAAACGGGCGTAACCACCGCCATCTCCACCGTCGCTTGGGCGCGCTCCTCGCGCAGACGCATGCGGATACTCATTACGACCCACCGCCCAGAGCGCCAACCAGCGTGGCGACATCGACGGTGAGTGGGATGGAGCCGCCGCCGGGCAGAGGAATCTCCGCAAGCGTGAACACCGTACCGCTAATGGTGCGTTCGACTTGATATTCCAACGCCTCGCAAAGCGCCTTGGGATCGGTCACGCCCAACGGAATACTTCGCAGTTTGTATTGCGCTTGAGAGAGACCCGCAATGTCAGACCCCGGACTCTTAATGACATTGGCGGAATCGGTCAGCACCGGCTTTCGCAGGCGCAAGTCGCACGGTTCCAAACCCAGCGCCGCCACGGACGCCGAAACGGTATCGCCGAGCCACGATGCGATGGAGCCCAACGCACCGCTGCCCCCTCCTAGGTCTTTAATCATCTCGTCCATAAGTTCGTCGGCCGAACCTTGGATATCACCGTATCCCACGAGCAGCCGTCCCCAAACATCCATGACGCCGTCGAGCACGCCGGCAACGCCGCCCGAGCGTTCCTTCAATGTCGAGAAAAATCGCGAAAGCACGTTGTTTTGCGCCGTCGCCTCATCGGGCGCCAGCACCGCGGCAGAGATAGCACCGCGATCGCCAAGCCTGACTGCCGTGTTAAACGAGGAGTTAAGTTGATCGGGGCTGGTAATGTCACCCGAAACTGCAAATGCGACCACGCCGTTGCGTCCAGGTGGGGCGATACGCGGGCGCTCGCCGGAAAGCGCTTTAATGGCCTGGTCAAACGCATTGCCCGCACGGTCGGCCTCATCCTCGGTCTGACGCTCAAGTTCGAGTTCTATGTTGCGGCATTTAACGTAGTCTTCCAGGGCGTCTTTGAACTTGTCAAAGTGGTATTCGAAGCCGTTTTCGATAGAAGTCGAAGGCGCTGCAACGGCACCGAGCGACGAAACGCCAAAATGGCATCTGTTGCATCTGTCCTGCCCGTCATAATCAGCAACCGAGGCTAGCCCGCCTGGCGACCCCTTCTTATAGTTGGGGCAACTCGTTCCGTAATGCAGATACGTCTTGCCATCGATGGCGCTGGTTGGCCACGCCGCATCGGTATAGAGTTCCGTCGCTCGCACCTCGTCAGCGTTGCGCGGCAACAGCGGGATATGGAAAGTGACTGCATCTCCGTCCTCGGTTACATATGCACGATTGACCTCTGTACTCGCATAGGTGTAAAACGCCTTGCGCGCCGCCGACTCCGCCTTCGTCTCGACGCTTGAGCCCTGAGGTGCCTCGTTTGCAAGGCGCAAGCGGTAATAGGCCTTCGCGCGATCGAGCGCCACTTGCGGCTCCCATGTGACACTCGAGGCATAGTGCGGATTCTCAATATCCGAAAGCTTCGCCAAGTTCTTCGCGCGTTCCCACATGCACGAACAGCTTCCGACTGCGCCTCTGTCCGATCCACCGCAATCGGCAAGCCAGGCGCGTTCCTTGGCCTTTGACGTTTTCTCGGACGCTTTCTTCAGTTCCTTGGCAGCATAGTCAAGGTCTTTTGAGGTGCTCTCGATGGCATCGGTCGAGATCTCTGACCCTTTGAGCGCGGCGAAGTCCGATTCGGATGTCCTGGGCACGGCAAGCGCCGTACCGGTATAGGTCACACTATCGGTATCCTGCGCCGAGACCGCCTGCGTGGCACGCGCGGCGATCAGATACGGCAGAGCCGTCTCGATTTTCTGTAAGCCTTCCGATGCGCTTTTGGCAAACTTGTTGCGCGTTTTAATGATCTCAATCCCGGTGTCGACCATATTGCCGGCAACTGGTTCGGCACCCGGGATGAGGATGGCGACCAGGCCCGTCCCGATCGTGGCAAACCCCGCCAGGCCCAAACTCAAGATGCTCGCATCAACCACCGTGGCAGCCGTGTGATAGGACGACACTACGTTGGCACCCGCCAGCGCGCCGCTATCGGCCGCCACCTGGGTATCCCCGGCACGCGACATGCTCCATATCGCCGCGGTCGACGAAAACAACAACGTGAGCACCACTAGGATGACCACGGCAGAAGAAAGCGTGGTGTAGGCACCGTCTTCGATAAACAGGTCGATACCGGCGCGGCCCATAAAGCCGCCTCGCTTGCGATGGCAGCTCGGACGGCGCGTCAAAACGCATCTAGACCAGAAACGCTTAATCCCATGCAGCAATCCACGAATCATAATCTCCCTCCAGCCATTCGGGACGCGATTGATACGAGACATCGACCTTGAGCTCAACGTAGCCGCCCTCGGCGGTACCACCCATAGCCCGCGCAAACGCACCGATCACAGGCAACGGCTTGACCTCGCCGGAAACGGACACGGCCGAGACGCCGCCCGCACCGGCCCGGCCAAGCTCGATATCCCATGACAACGGCCCGCCGGCATGAAAAATCGAAACGTTGGGCACTGCGACAAGCCGGCGGCGGGTGAACTCCTTAAGATCGTCGTCCTCCGCCGTCGTCGTGGTCATGAGCCGCGCGGTCTCGGCGGCGGCAGACTCCATGACCGCGCGCGTATAGAGCAGGCACACCGGCTGCAGTGCGAGAAGAATGAGCGTCAGAAACGTCGGCAGCAAAAAAGCGGCCTCGACCGTAGACTGCGCCCGGTCCTCGCGCGCGATATCAATACAACGCGATGTCCTTAGCACCCGCAGCAGCGTCGACAACCGATGTCGAGGTGACGCCGTGAGATGCCGCCCGCTCGACCAGCGCCGCCAAGCGCCCATCGGCACCGGCACGCCAAAGCCCCGCGATTGCCAGCACGATGGAAAGCAGCGCCACCGTGACGATGGCGTATTCCACAGTCGCTTGGGCAACCTCTTCACGCAGAACGTCATGCATTTCACGATCCCTCCTTTGAGCTTATTGTTTGCGGGACCAGACGCACGGCGCGCAGACGACACGAAGCATCGCCGGTATCCGCGGCAACCGTCACCATATCGACCCAGCCGCGCCCATCGCGCACGATGGCGCCCCATACGTTGCCCTTAATATCGAGATAGCCGCTCAGGGCGAGCTGGGCCGTTGGCACCTCGCGGTAGGCGCGTAACATATCCGCCGCTGCCTCGGTCATCGGTCGGTCCTCGGACCATGCAAGCCGGACCGCAATCGCGTTGTCCTCAGGCGAATCCGTCGCAGTGCCAGACCGCTTGTCGAGCGTCCGCAGAAAGGTTTGCGCCGTGACAGCGACATCCGAATCGTCCGCATCTCGCATCTCATCTTTTTGAGACGCCACCGCCGAATCTGAGCCCGAATCGAAGGCGGCCCCAGGACGCTGCTGCCGCGCGGCGTTAAGCCCCCAAAGCACCGCCGCTATCGCCACGGTCAGGCAAGCAAACACCAGCAGCACCCCGATGGGGCGCTCGCCCTCTACAGGCTGTTGATGCCCTCGCTGATAGCGTTCCATAGATCTTGGACCTTGCCTTTAAATGCAACGATGGCAATAATCGCGATCACCACAAGCACACCCACCAAAATGGCGTACTCGGTGGTACCCTGCGCGCTCTCCTCCTGCAACAGCTCCTTGGCATGCTGGCGAGCGCGAATCGCCCGGCAAAAAGCCCGGTTCCAAGCCTTGTCAGCAACTTCGACCATCGTGTTCATGTATTCCTCCCTACATCATCCCGCCTGCTCCCAGCAGCGGGCCCAATATGGACAGAAGCAACGCCGGCAAGATGAGCGTGCCGGTGGGAATCAGCAGCTTGACGGGCGCACGCTCGATCTCACGCTCGACCGCGGCGCGATGAGCCGCACGGATCTCGCGACTTTGAGCGGCCAGCGTCTCGGCAAGTGGGGCACCCAGGGCGAGCGCCTGCCCCACCGTGATGGCAAAGGTCTCGAGCGCTCGCACGTCCAGATCGCGCGCGGCGGCCAACAACTCGTCCTCACGTGTGCCCACGCCCACCTGCCACGCCATGCAGGCCCGCTCAAGTCGAAGAGCCAGCACTGACCGGCGGTTGGCGCAGAAAATCTCAAGCGCCGCATCAAACGAAAGACCGGCCGAAAGACCCAAGCGCACAACATCGATCATCTCGGACACTTCGCCGAGCGACACTCGCGCCGGGCCGCCCGCTCCAACCGCGCCCTTCACTCGCGCGGTCAGAGCATCGACCACCGAGCGACCCGCGACAGCGACCAGCACCGTCTCGCGCTTGCAGGCCCCTGCGATCTTGCGTGCATCCGCCCGATCCAAACCCGTCGCGATAAATACACTCAGGGCGCACAGGCAAGCCGCAACTGCAACCGGGGCGCTCATAGCTCCACCCGCATAATGCGCCGGATAACCACCAGGGCAACGGCGTTGAGGGCAAGGCCCAGCACCACAGCGCCCGCGCCGGCAGGCGTCGCAAGACCACGACGAAAATCTGCCGAAAGCAGCGCCAACACCGCGCACATGCCCGCCGGCATCGCCGCGACCATATGCGCAGACATGCGAGCCTGCGACGTCTTGACATCCAGGCGGCGCTTGAGCTCAATGCGCTCCCCCACCATGCTCGACGCCTCGGACAGTAAGTCGGCAAGCGGAGCGCCGGTGCGCTGAGATACCTTAAGCGCCAAGGTCACAAGCGAAAGACCGGGGGCGTCGATGCGCACGAGCAAGTCATCGAGCGCGTCGGTCGCCGAGATGCCGCAATCGATCGCCGCCGCCACCCGCAAAAACTCGGTATGTACCGGCTCTTGCGCATGAGCGCCCACAAAGCGCATGCCCTGGGCCAGCGAATGTCCCGAGGCAAGCGACATGGAAAGTGCGGTAAACGCCTCGGGCATGGCCTCTTCTGCATCGTGTTGCTCGCGCCGGCTCTCAAAGCCGTCCCGAGCGGCGCCAACGGCAATCGGAGCAACAAGTCCCAAGGCAAATCCGAGTGGCGATAACGACACCATCGTTAGTAAAACGCAGCAGACACCGCTCGATAGCAGCAGAAACGCCAAACGCCCCGAAGCATCTTCGATCACGAGGCCAAGGCGATGCGCCGGAGCCAGCGATGTCCACGAACGGGCGATCTTTTTCAGCAGATCGTTTTCCACCAGCTCACGCGGCAGCTTCTCTGCCACCGTCTCGAGCGCCTGACGCGCCAGCTCCGCCGGCGGTACCTGCGGCACACGAGGTTCCGCCCCGCACGCCGTCGCAACAGAAAACCCTGCCAAACCCCCTACGACGAGGGGCACAGCGACCTCCATTCGTCCACCTCCTCTTGTGTGAGCGTCCCCGACCGCAGGCCTTCTGCGATAAACGGCGGCTCGCGGTCAAGCTTCCAGGTGCGCTCGGCGGCATCGAAAGTCACATAGCGCTCGAGCTCTACGCCGCCCGACGCGGCGCGACGCACCCCCGAATACGAGGAGACGAAACGCCTGCCATCGGCGTGGCGCTCGGACATCACGATGCCGTCGAGCGCCATGGCAATCTGCTCCTCGATGAGCTCGCTCGGCAGATCGATGCCATAACGTGCAAGCAACGTCAGACGCACCACGGTCTCCTGCTCGGAACCCGCATGAAGCGTGGTGAGCGACCCGTCGTGGCCCGTGTTCATGGCCTGCAACATGTCGCAGCACTCGGCACCGCGCACCTCGCCCACCACGATGCGGTCGGGACGCATGCGCAGGGCATTGGTCACCAGGTCGCGGATCGTCACCGCGCCCTCGCCCTCAATTGAAGCCTCGCGCGCCTCTAGGCGCACCACGTGCGGATGATGCGCAAACTTGAGCTCGGCAGAGTCCTCGATCGTCACGATGCGCTCGCCGGTGGAGATCTCGCATGACAACGCGTTGAGCAGAGTGGTCTTACCAGATCCCGTGCCTCCCGCAACCGCCAGGTCCTGTCGCAGCGACACCGCGCACGACAGCAGCTGCGCATACCAAAGCGGCAGCGACCCCAGCCCCACAAGCTCGTCCAGCGAGCAGATACGGTCCGAGAACTTTCGGATGGTGAGAATCGGTCCGTCAATCGCCACAGGCGGAATCACCGCGTTGACGCGATAGCCCGTTTTGAGGCGGGCGTTGACGATGGGGCTGCGCTCGTCAATACGGCGGCCAAGTGGCGAGATGATGCGGTCGATAAGCACCCGGATCTGCTCATCATCCTCAAACGCATGCTCGATGGGGTACAAGACGCCGCCGCGTTCAAAGAAAGCCGAGCGGCAGCCGTTGATCATGATTTCGGTAACGGTGTCGTCCTCGATGAGCGGCTGCAACGGCCCCAAGCCCACCACGTCATCCAAAATCTCGTCGATGATAGTCTCGCGCTCGGGCGTCGCGAGATCGGTCGGCTCCTCAACATTGAGCGCCGCCTCCACCGCGGGACGCAATTCCGAGCGGGCAAGTGCCGGGTCGATATAGGCGCTGATACGCGCCACTTCGTCGTAACCCATGCGGTCCATCACGGCGCGCTTGGTGCGTCGTTTCACCGCGCGGCGACGCCCCGCATCTACAGGCGCTGCCGCCGCTGCAGCGCCGGCAGCCTTAATCCTCGTTTGCAGGCTCATCGCTGATCACCCTCGCGCGACCAAGGAAGGCGGATACGCGGGCGTTCGGTGCGCATTGCACGGTCGGCGACCATATCGCTCCAAGGGCCGACGGCGCACCCCAGTTCCACGAGCATCTCGCGCGTGGCCTCGCGCACGCTGGTCGCAAAAGCGCTGGTCTGCCCCACTGCCTCGTCAGCGCGCCCAAACGCCATGAGCGCGGCGAGATCCTGCCCGCCATCGGCGATACGAATCTTGGAGCTCAACGCACAGGTAATCTCAAAGCGCATGGCGACGTCCTCGTCTGCCCCGCGCGCACCGAACCGGTTGAACACGGCGCTCATGCGCGTGCGCGGCACACCTACTCGACTTGCCAGTTCAATGACGCGCGATGCCGATGTCGCGGACGATACCGCCGCATCGCCAACGACCAGGCAACGGTCGCTCGCCGCCACCGCAGCCGCCACGGCGTCGCCCCAAAAGACCGAGGTATCGATAAAGACCACGTCGGATTCGCGACGCAGAACATCAAGCAGTAGCTCCACCGGACGTGCCATGAGCTCGGCTTGCTCGGGCGCCGCGACGGGGCCCCAGAGCGTAACGCCCGGCGCCACGCGCATCGATGTGGCCACGATATCCGGCTCGGCAAGCGCGCCCGCCGCCGACGGCTCGATAAGTGCCGCCATATCGCGCGGAGCATCGACGCCTAACAAGTCGTAAAGGTTTCCAAACATCAGGTCCAGGTCGAGCACGGCGGCACGCAAGCCCAACAGCGACGATGTGTGTGCCATGGTGGCAACGATCGTCGACTTGCCGCAACCGCCCGAACCCGAAATGGCACAGATGACCGGAGCTCGATGCTGCGGAGCGGCAGCGTCTGCCCGCGGCATCGGAGGAGGCGGAGCGGGCGTCGGTGGCAGCGTCCCCGTCTCCCCCGCCGCAACCACACGCTGCGTCCAAGCCGGCATGGCAGCTTGTTCGGTCTGCGAGGCAGGTTCGTTCTGCGCAATCTGCTCATGCTGCATCAGCGACAACTCGCCGCACCCGGCAAAGCCCTCAACTTCGTCGAGTTCATCCGCCAGATTCACGCCGTGCACGTATCCCATATCTACAGCCGGGGAGTCGCCAGCATGCTGCGCCGGCCCTCCAGCGTCATCGTATACAAGGGGGTTCCGGGGGCGCCGACCATGCTCGGCTTCCGCTTTTCCATAATCATCAACACGCGGGCCTCTTGTAGCGCGAGGCGCCCCGGGTTCCCTATCAACAAAAGCATCGGGCTCAATCGTCATGTGCCGATCGGAATCAACCGCTCCCTCGCCCGCGCGCCCGTTGCCGCATATACTGTGCGCAGCGATGACCTCGGTCGCCCCCGCGCGAAACAGCCCCTCGATATCCGACGGATCGAGCGCTTCTATCAACACGACCACGCGATTCACGCGGCCTTCGGCCGTCAGGCGCGCAACAGTCTTGCGCACATCTTCGGTATCAAACAGAGACGCCGCGATGATGGCAGCCCCGCGGCGCGACGGAAACGCCCGCGCCATGGAAATCAGCCCGTCCAGGTCACCCACGCGAAGCACCTGTGCACCCGCATCACGGCCCTCGACTTCCCGCTGCAGCAGCCCGTAATCGCCGCACGCGCAGCACGCAAGCCAGATCGCCTTCATCACTCGTCGCCTCCGCTCTTTTTGCCGCGCGCCGTGGCGGGAATCGTCAAGCTGACCGTTCCCTTGCCCGATGCCCCCAGCAGTTCCTTGACGTCTTCGGGGTCAGCCGCCAGCGTCACCCATTCGATCTTGCCCTCGCGCGTGGCACCGGAATCCTCACTGGTATCGATCACGTGCGCGCCGCACAGTCGATCGGTTACGCCGTCTTTTTGCACATACACATCCACGTAGCTGCCCACGCCTGTGGCACCGCCGACCGAGTGCTCGGCATCGACCGCCACCGAAACGGCGACCTTGCCCTTAGGCACCTCGAGCTTGTGGCCCTCGGCCTTGGTGTAGACATTGCAGATCACGGCGTTTTTGGGAATACGCGAAGTCGTCACGTCGCCGCGCACCCGGCGCAGCTCGGTCGCCGCGTCACGTGGCAGCAGACTCGTCAGCCATTCCTGGGTTATGACATTGGTCTCATCGAGGGTCTCGCCCACATCGATATCGCGCGCCGCGACGCATACCTCGACGCGATCGCCGCCGTACTTGGCCAAGGTCTCAGCCTGGACCTGTTCGGCTTGCGAGCGGATCGACGAGCCGTAAACCATGCAGAGCAGAGCAGCGAGCACGCCCGCGACCAGACTGATGGCGATGCGCTTGCTCTTGTTCACGGCCGCTCCTCTCATGGCAGTGCCGGGCGAATGCCCGTACCACCATTGTCTGGGCGGTCAGAGTGCAAAGCGGCGCAATCGCGATTTTGGTTTTCGATGTCAAACCAATCGCTGACCAAAAGCTAACCAGCCCGTCAAGCTCGTGGCAAGGTTTTGGTCAGTACGTCAGCAAACTGCATGTTTCGAGGCTTTTCCGCAGCAAAAAAGCCGTCTCCCGAATAGTTGGGAGACGGCTGTCATAGGAAAAATCAATTACAGATGAACATCGGGATCGAGCATTTGAGCGCTCACGCGCATGGATGACGCCAAGTTTTGGAACGTTTCCAGACGCAGACTGTCGATCTGCCCGGCGTCCTCGGCCTCGCGAACGGCGCAGCCCGGCTCATGGGTATGCGTGCAATCGCCAAACCGGCACGCACGCGATGCCTCGACAATCTCGGGGAAGGCGCGCGCCAGACCCCGTTCGTGACCCACGAGCGGTAGGCTGCGCAGGCCCGGGGCATCGGCGATCACGCCAGCGTCGCCCGGTAGCGCCACCATCACGCGCGCGACGGTAGTGTGACGGCCCTGGTCGTCGCGTTCGCGCACACCGCCGGTCGCCAACGTATCGTGGCCCAGCAGTGCATTGAGCAGCGTCGACTTGCCGGCACCCGACTCGCCCAGAATCATGGCGCAGCTCCCGGTAGGCACGCAGGCACGGACCTCGTCCAGGCCGCGGCCCTCGGCAGAGGACGTCACGATCACGCGCACGTCCGGACCCACCAGGCGGCGCACGCGGTCCAGATCACGCTCGAGCTCCTCGGCATCGCAGCGGTCAGCTTTGGTGAGCACCACCACCGGCTCGGCATCGCAGTCGAGCGCCAACACCAGCGAGCGCGCCACGCGGTCGAGCAGCACCTCACCGGCACCGAGCGCCTGCACGATTAGCACGCTATCCACGTTGGAGCAGAGCACCTGGCGCTCTCCGCGGGCACGGCCGCGCCAACGCTCAAAGCTCGTACGGCGCGGCAGCACGCACTCAATCACGCCCATATCGTGCCCGGGAGCGCGGCGCACCGCCACACGGTCGCCCACGGCAGGCAGCAGGACCTCGTCCTCGCCGCGCGACTTGGCAAACCCCACGGCATGCTCGGCGCGGAAGGTGTCATCGGCAGTGGCCACCAGCGGAAACCCGCGATCCAAGCGCACCACAGCACCCAGCCGCATCTGCTCGGGCTCCTCGGCATGTGCGCAGAAATCATCAAAGGCAGTCTGCTGGGCTTCATCGACCGGCAGGTCATCAAACGCCGGAACGTCCTGCAGCGCGTCAAGTCCCGGCACGCTTGCCAGCAGCTCCTCGGCAGACGCGGGGGCCTCGGTCGCAAGCTTCCGACGACGATCGCGCTTAGCCCGCGCCCCCGTCGTCTTTTTCTTCGCTTTAGCCTTAGCCTTGCCCACAAGCGCCTCCCAGCACCACAAATCACAACTGAGCAGGTATTTTAAATCAAAAAGAGCTGGCCGGGCAAAGCCCTAAATCAAAAAGAGCCGGTCGAGCAAACGCTCGATCGGCTCACAAACTTTCCCTCAGCCCTTTTTCATCCGCGCGGGAGTAAAGCCAGCAAGGATACCGTAGGGCCCACCCCGGGAGTGTTTTCTTCTGAGCGATCCCGCAGCGCGAAGCGCGAGGACCAGCGAAGAAGAAAACACGCAGGGGCGGGCCCGGACAGGTTAACTTACTCCTTCTCGACCGCGCGCATGATCGCCTTGTAGATCTCCATCAGCGGGATGATCAGGAAAGCCAGGCCCAGTGCGGCAAGAACGCCCTTGAGCTCAAGCGTCACAGGGCCAAAGAACATCTCGGCAAGCGTCGGCTGCACGGTCACGATCACCGTCAGCACCAGTGCCAGCGCGGCAGAAGCCCACAGCCACTTGTTCTGCTTCTTCATGGTGAACAGCGACGCACGACGGCTGCGCATATTGAAGCAGTGGAAAATCTCGACCATGTTGAGCGTGATGAACGCCATCATCACGCCTTCCTCGTCGGCATTGCCGGCGATCATATCGGCGATGTGGATGTAGCCCATGTCAAAGTACACGCCCACAAAGAAGCTCGCCAGCACCAGCACGGTGATGATCAGACCCTGGACCACGCAGTCCAGGCCCATATTGCCGGCAAAGACACCGTCCTTGGCGTTGCGCGGCTTGCGCTTCATGATGTCGCCCTCGGCATCCTCCATGCCCAGCGCGAGCGCGGGGAAGCAGTCGGTGACCAGGTTCACCCACAGCAGCTGCACCGGCTGGAAGATGGTAAAGCCGATGAGCGTGGCGATAAACACCGAGAACACCTCGGCAAGGTTGGCCGAAAGCAGGAACTGGATGACCTTGCGGATGTTGTCGTAGATGCGGCGACCCTCTTCGCAGGCACCGATGATGGTGGCGAAGTTGTCGTCGGCAAGCACCATGTCGGCAACGTTCTTGGTGACGTCGGTGCCGGTGATGCCCATACCGACGCCGATGTCGGCGCGCTTGATGGACGGGGCGTCGTTGACGCCGTCGCCGGTCATGGCGACGATCTGGTCGCGCGACTTCCAGGCCTCGACGATGCGCGTCTTGTGCTCGGGCTGGACGCGGGCGTACACGCCGTAGTCCTCGATGTGCGCGTCGAGCTCCTCGTCGCTCATGCGGTCGAGGTCGGCACCGGTAATGGCATGGCTGCGATCGGTGACGATTCCCAGCTGCTTGGCAATGGCCACGGCGGTGTCGATATGGTCGCCCGTGATCATGACGGTGCGAATACCGGCGTCGTGGGCCTCGCGGATGGCGTCGGCGACCTCGGGGCGGACAGGGTCAATCATGCCGGACAGGCCGCAGAAGACCAGGTCGTGCTCGAGCGCAGCGGGGCTGCAGTCGCTCGGGACCTCGGTGTAGGTGCGGCTTGCCAGCGCCAGCACGCGCAGGGCCTCGTCGGCCATGGCCTTGTTGGCGGCCACGAGCTCGGCGCGACGCTCCTCGGTCAGCGGAACGACCCTGTCGCCGTCGTAGATATGGGTGCACAGGCCGATCACCACGTCGGGCGCGCCCTTGGTGTACTGCTCATACTCGCCGTCCAGGGTCTCGACGACCACGGACATCATCTTGCGGCCAGAGTCGAACGGGGCCTCACCCACACGCGGGTGCTCGGCAGTCAGGCCAGTGAGGCCCGCCTTGCCGGCATCGTTGACAAGCGCGCACTCAGTCGGCTCGCCCACGGCCTCGCCCAGTTCCTCGTCCCACTGGGCATCGGAGCACAGAGCCATGCCGGCCAGGAACTTCTCCTTAGGCGCGGCGAGCTCGTGCTTGACGACGGTCATCTTGTTTTGGGTAAGCGTGCCGGTCTTGTCCGAGCAGATGGTCTGTGTGCAGCCGAGTGTCTCGACAGCAGAAAGCTTGCGGATAATCGCCTGGCGCTTGGCCATCTTGGTCACGCCGAGCGAAAGGACGATGGTCACGACGGCGACCAGGCCCTCGGGGATGGCGGCGACGGCGAGCGAGACGGCGACCATAAAGGTGTCGAGCAGGGCAGTCGGGTCGGTAAGGACGTTGCCCACGCCGTGACGGATGATGTCAACGCCAAAGATGACGACGCAGATGACGATAACCATGATGGTGAGGATGCGGCTGAGCTCGGCAAGCTTCACCTGCAGCGGCGTGAGCTCTTCCTTGGCCTCGGCCAGGGCGCCGGCGATCTTACCCATCTCGGTATCCATGCCGGTGCCGACCACGACGGCGCGGCCACGGCCGTACACCACGGTGGAGCCCATGTAGCACATGTTCTTGCGGTCGCCGAGCGGCACGTCATCGGTGCCGGTGGCGAGCTCGATCACGTTGGCATGCTTCTCGACAGGCACGGACTCGCCGGTGAGTGCAGCCTCTTCGATCTTCATCGTGGCGCTCTCGAGCACGCGGCAGTCGGCCGGGACGGAGTCGCCCGCCTCGAGCATGATCACATCGCCGGGCACGAGCTCGGCGCTCGGCAGGTGCACGAGTTTGCCGTCGCGCAGAACCTTGGACTGCGCGGCGCTCATCTCCTGCAATGCCTCGAGAGCTTCCTCGCTCTTGGCCTCCTGAACCACGCCCAGCACCGAGTTGACGATAACGACGAACATGATGATGGCGACGTCGGCAAAGTCCGCCTCACCCTTGACCATGCCCGTGAGTGCACTGATGACGGCGGCAACGATCAGCATGATGACCATGGGGTCGGCCATCTGCTCAAAGAAGCGCTTCCACAACGGCGTCTTCTCGGCTTCCTCGAGCTTGTTAGGGCCTGTCTTGGCGAGGCGCGACGACGCCTCGTCGTTGCTCAGGCCGAGGTTCTCATCGACACCTTGGTCGCTGAGTACCTCCGCCGCGGCGGACAGGTATTCCTTTTGCATATAGAGTCCCCTCCTGGGATTCGGGCCACTCAGCAGATTGATGCCCGATCATAATTCCCAGGAGAAGGGCAAGGGCTCATCAAGGCTGCCGTGCTGAGCGGCAGTTGATAGTGGGGCTATGGTACCCCAAAGCGGCGCGTCTAGCCAAAACATTCCAATTGGAAACACGGCTCGAGTGCAACGATGCAGACCGTGTGATGCTCAACATTGATAAAACGTTTTTTCTTCGGTGCATCGTCAAACTGAAATATCGCCCAGATAGCAGCGGTTAGAACGGTTGGTATAGTTTTTGCATATACCGTTTTTACCGCAAAAAATGAACTTCTAATTCGGCATACGGTCGATTTTTTGGGGTATTCGGTCGTCATTTCGTTATAATCATCTCAGTTTTATTTCTTATGGTTTATCTATCAGCGCAAGACGATGTCAGATGGAGGTCTGAATGTACAAGCGCACCAAGATTGTATGCACCATGGGTCCCGCCTGCGATAGCGACGAGACCATCCGCGAGATGATCAAGGCGGGCATGAACGTCGCCCGTTTTAACTTCTCGCACGGATCCTACGACGAGCACCACGGTCGCATCGAGCGCGTCCGTCGTATTTCCAAGGAGCTCGGTCTGCCCGTCGGCATCCTGCTCGACACCAAGGGCCCCGAGGTCCGCACCGGCCTTCTGGTCGATGGCAAGAAGGTTGCCGTCAAGACCGGCGATAAGATCGTCGTCACCGCTCAGCCCACGTCCGAGGATTTCCACGGCACCGCTGAGCACATCTCCCTCGACTACCTGGCTCTGCCCTCCGAGGTCGAGAAGGGCTCCCTTATCCTGATCGATGACGGTCTGGTTGCCCTCGAGGTCGAGTCCGTCGACGGCCAGGACATGACCTGCGTCGTCAAGAATGACGGCCTGATCGGCGAGCGCAAGGGCGTCAACATGCCCAACGTCAACATCTCGCTGCCCGCCATCACCGAGCGCGATCGTCAGGACATCCTCTTTGGCCTGACCGAGAACATCGACTACATCGCCGCTTCCTTCATCCGTGACGGCGAGTCCGTCCGCGGCATTCGCAAGCTTTGCCGCGAGAACGGTGGCGAGCACGTGACAATCTTCCCGAAGATCGAGTGCGCCCTGGGCGTCGAGAACTTTGACGAGATCCTCGAGGCTTCCGATGGCATCATGGTCGCCCGTGGCGACCTGGGCATCGAGATCAAGCCCGAGCTCGTTCCGCACATCCAGAAGGAAATCATCGCTAAGTGCAACGCGGCCTACAAGCCCGTTATCACCGCTACGCAGATGCTCGACTCCATGCAGCAGAACCCGCGCCCGACGCGCGCCGAGGTTGCCGATGTTGCTAACGCGATCTACGACGGCACCGACGCCGTTATGCTTTCCGGCGAGTCCGCTGCCGGTAAGTACCCGGTCGAGGCCGTCAAGATGCAGGCCAGCATTGCTCTCGAGACCGAGAAGTACCTCCCGGCTCACGCTCCGCTCGAGGTTCCGGCTGACGCTCACGGCACCCGCGTCGTCAACAACGTTGTGGGTATGTCCGCTGTGAACATGGCCACCACCGTTGGCGCCAAGTGCATCACCGTGCCCACGACCACCGGCCGCACCGCTCGCCTGATCTCGCACTTCCGTCCCAACATGCCGATCTGCGCGTTCTCCCGCCACGAGTGGGCCGTCCAGCAGATGATCATGTACTGGGGCGTCATCCCGCACCAGGCAGAGATTACCCAGGGCACCGTCAACGGCACGATCGTCAAGGCGATCGAGACCGCTAAGGAGCTCGGCTACGTCAAGACTGGCGATTTGACCGTCGCTACCGCCGGCGATCCCCGTATGAGCGTCCAGCTCGAGGACAAGGTCTCCTCGACCAACGTCGCTTACGTCGCTCAGGTGCGCTAAAACGCACTTGCAAGCACGCTTGCATTGCAAAGGGCCCGGAAGGCTTTGCCTTCCGGGCCCTTTTTTAGGACCTACCTCATATGCCGCTTCATCGATTTGTGATCAGTCGCGAACCTTTCCGATGCCGAGCGTACCACCGAAGATGCCCTGCGACGGGAGCTGTTGGTCAATTGGGATGAACTGCTCACCGTTAAGCCGGCCGACTAGCAGCTAGCGATCAGGGGGACTGCGGGAACGTCAGAAGCAGCAACGCGAGCCGCGAATCCCGCCTCGGTCAGCTCGATGACCTCGGTAAACGTTGCGTCGAAGAATTCCTCGGTCAGCAGGCGGTATGGCGGATGGTCGGGCTCGCCGGGGTTTTCGCGCACGATCTCGTGCATAACGCCGATGGTCTTGAGCACATATTCTTTATGGATGGGATACTGCCCAAAACGCGTCGCAGCGGTATACAGGCGATCGGTCGCACGCGGGATGGAAACGATGCCCAGCGTCTTGCCAAACCAGTCAAAATCGCCCTGCTTTTTAATGCGGAACTCCTCGCACGGCTTGCCGCCGTGCGCCTCCAGGTACTGATTCACGCGCGTATTCCATACGGTATCGGCCACCAGATGCGACCAGACACCAAGTGTCAAATCGAACAACGACTGTGCCACATCTTCGGACGCAAGCGAGAACTCACAGGCGCCGGGACCGACAACCGGCTCGACATCCCTGTAGCGCTGGGGATAGTGCACACGATTCAGTCGCTCGCGCTCCTCGATAATCGAGGTCGCCGCGGCCGGCGCACCGGTGGGAGAACTTTTAAGCAGCGGTGCCACATAGGTATCCCAGAACTCATGCTCACGAGGCTTAGGGATAGGCTCGGGCTTGGCAAAGTGCGTAATGCGATACTGAATGGGATCGGCGATACCGGGAACCATATAGCCCACGAAGATATCCGGAACCACGCAGCCAAACAAAAAGGCATTGCGGTCGCGCACGCTATCGGCAAGCACGCTAGCACGTGCCAGCAAGCGCTCCGTTTGAGCGATATGAATGTTCCAACTTGGCATAGCCACCCCCATAAAACCTGGTTAACTATACCATCACGGCAGAGTCGCACAGGCGGCCATACATACCCTACGCAGCAACTATTCCGCAGCACCGCTTTCGGTTCCATACGACGGCACGGGCGCCTCAACCACATGGTGATATCGATCGATATAGATGGCACGGGCCTCCAGGCGGCGCACCAAATCTTGATGGTGCGTACTCATCAAAACCGTCTTACCGGCAGCAACGTAGGCCAGCAAAAAGTTGACTACGATGTCGCACGAGTCCTCATCGAGCCCGTTGGTGGGCTCATCGAGCACTAGGATATCGGGGTTCATCGACACCACCGCAGCCAGCGCAACGCGCTTCTTTTGCCCGCCCGAAAGCTGATAGGGCGAGGCATCGACCAGATCGGCAACCTGGAACAGCTCCATGGCATCGCGGACGCGGCGCTCGAGCTCGTCTGTCGGCAGCCCCATCTGCGCGGGGCCAAAAGCAACTTCCTCGCCCACCGTAGCGCAGAACAGCTGGGCGTCGGCATTCTGGAACACAAAGCCCACGCGCTGATGAAAACGCTGAGCGGCTGCGGAATCCTTGAGATATGCCGCATCGATCACGTGCCCGTCAAACAGGTACGCACCCGCGTCCGCTAGTTCAAGACCGTTGATAAGGCGCATAATCGTCGTCTTACCGCAGCCGTTGGGACCGAGTAGGGCAACGAGTTCACCACGATCGACCTGCAGCGACACACCATCGACAACCGTATGCCCCGCATAGGAGAACAGCACGTCGCGAAACTCGATGAGCGGCACGCTCTTGGCGCCAGTAGCACCGCTCGCGCCCATCACGCCATTCGTATCGTTTGCCAAAACGTCGCCCTTCCCTATCCACATCGACGGCTCGGCCGCCCGCGCTACAGCACCGCGCACAACACGGCGAGCAGCACCACGACGACCGCATAGACCGCATCGCGCCAGCCAAAGCCGCTCCGCGCGGGAGTCGGATACGCACCGGCAAAGCCACGGCAAAGCATAGCCTCGTCCATCGCGCGGCTGCATTCCATCGCCTTGATAAAGGTCATGCCCATGATACCCGCGATCGAATCGGTACGCGAAAAACCCGCAGGCGCACGACCCACACTGCGCAGCATGACCGATTCGGTCAGATCGTGCGCCGTGCGTCCCAGCACCTCGATGTGCTTGAGCGCCATATCAAACGTAAAGATGACCTCGTCGGGCAGCTGTAGCGTCTTGAGCGCCGCCGACATGCGGCTCCAGGTGAGCGTCCACGAAACGCCCAGCACGAACGACACGTTAATGAACGTCTTGAGCGCGATCTTGAGCATGGCGCCCGCGGCAGAAGCGCCCAGCAGCAGGGCAGGCAGTGCCAGAACCACCGCAAGCCCCGTGGCGCCGAGCGCCGGTACAAAGGTCGCACGCAGCCCGCGTACGGGGCGCACGGCAACGAGCACCAGCGCGATGGCCGCCATCAACATGAGGTACAGCGGGCTCTGCGTCAGACACACGCACAGAACGCAAACGAACATCCCCACCAGGCGCACCGGAGCCGAAACGCAAGAAAGGGCGCGGTCGACCATCGACCCGCCCTCGTGCGCGCCTCCACCCAGGCGAACCCGCTCAAGCAGGCTCGCCAGGTGCAGGACATTCTTTTGCATCACACGATGCCGAGCCCCCGCGGGCTCGTAACGCTCCTCGGCCGCAAGCCAACTAGGCAGCTCGGCTATTGCCATGAGCACCGCTTTCCTTGACCGTCAGCGAGACCAGGCGGAATGTGATGGTGAGCACCGCCACGCCAATCACGCCCGAAAGAATATACATCGCAGCCTGGCCGGCAAAGCCAAGGCCCTGCTCCTCGGAATAGGCCTGCAGATAATCGCCCGTGGGCAGGGCGTCGGCAAAGGTCGGGGTGTCGAGGCCGACCGAAGCCTGCAGGCTGTCGTCGCCAGCCTCCTGAACGGCGGTCGCGGCGCCCTCGGCGTCCCACTCACCCCAGGCGTCACCGGTGGCGAGCAAGCCGAGCGGCGTAGCCACGACAAGCACGGCGACCAGAATGAGCGTGGGAATCAGGGAAGTCTTCTTGGCGGTACCATCGGCGGCAAGCTGGCCATCGGCGGCTTCGGGGCCGACGATAATGCTCGGCGCCGTCTTCTTAATGAAGCCGTAGATGGCGGCCGTCGCCACGCCCTCGATCACGCCGGCAACCAGCATATGCGGGATCAACATGGCCGGAATAGCCACGGACAGCGGGAAGGGGCAGTACAGAGGGGCGCCCGAAGCGTTGGTGAAGAGCATCGGCTGAATACCAAACTCGATTGCCGCGCACAGGGCCGCCAGGCACAGGCCGACCCAACCGCTCACGATGGCAGAAACCGAGGTGCCCCAGCTCTTGTCGTGCAGACGGCTGTTGAGCGCACGGAACACGATAGCAGCGACAAACGGCAGCACAAAGGCCATGTTAAAGCAGTTGGCGCCAAACGACAGAACGCCGCCGTCGCCAAACAGCAGCGCCTGCAGCGCCAGAGCGACCGAGACAGCGATAGCCGCGGCCTCGGGGCCCAGCAGCAGCGCGATGAGTGCGCCGCCGACGGCGTGACCAGTGGTACCGTCGGGCAGCGGAACGTTGAACATCATGAGCAAGAAGGAGAATGCGGCGCAGATGCCCAGGAACGCCATATGCTCGCGATCGAGCGTGGCGCGCACCTTTTTGATGCAGTGAACCCATACGGGCACCATCGCCACCGCCATAACGGCATCGGTCTGCGGGGACAGATAATTATCGGGAATATGCATGAGCCCTCTCAATCAGAACGTTGTGTGTTACGTTTCCAACAATCCGTAACACCGACTCTGCATACTAACAAAAAGGCGCACCGCCCACAACGCAGCACGCCCTTGCAATACGTACGTTATTAGCCCAGGTCCACGCACCGCCCAATAAAGGGCCCATGCACTCCCAACTTTCCGGTCACCCGGAAGAAGGTGCGGTCCGCTCGCAACAAGGTGAACGCAGGAACCCGCCCCCGAGAGGGGTTTTCTAAGGCAACATCCCGCAGCCGCAAAGCGGGGAGGACCTTGCCGTGAAAACCCCGCAGGGGGCGGGTTCCGAACGGCAAAGATTACGAGCGAACCTCGCCGTTTACGCCCTTGCACACCTTGGTGACGATCTTCTGGTGTGCCTTCTCGACCTCTTCGCTGGTAAGCGTGTGGTCGTCCGAGCGATACGTGAGCGCAAAGGCCATGGACTTCTTACCCTTGCCGATGCGGACCGGATCGCGGTAGACATCGAACAGGCGCACGCCCTCGAGCAGCTTGCCGCCGGCACTGGTAATGCGGCGCTCAAGATCCTCGCAGGTCACAGTGTTGTCGACCACAATGGCAAGGTCATGCTCAACAGCCGGGTACTGCGAGAACTCGCGATAGTTCTCCTGGTTGCGGGCGCCCTTGATCAGCTTGTCCAAGTCGAGCTCAAAGGCAACGACGACCTCATCGATGCCCATCGCCTCGCGCGCCTCGGGGTGAATCTCGCCGACCCAGCCCAGCACGGTTCCGCCGGACAGAACCTCGGCCGCACGACCCGGCTGCAAGAAAGCGTAGCCCTCGCCCTCGACGGGACGGAAGCGAACCTTCTCGATGCGCAGCTGGGCGAGCAGCTCCTCGACAATGCCCTTGCCAAAGAAGAAGCGCAGCTTGCGGTACTTCATGTTCCAGGACTGCTCGCTCCACTGGCCCGAGAGCACACCCGCCACGGACTTGGTCTCCTTGGGCAGGCTGGCGTTCTCGTGACCGTGGAACAGGCTGCCGACCTCGTACAGGTGCACGTTGGGCGTGCCGTGAGCCTCGTTGTAGGCCACGGACTGCAGCAGGCCCGGAAGCAGCGAGCGGCGCATCTCGGTCTGCTCGGCAACCAGCGGGTTCATGAGCACCACGGGGCAACCGCGGCCCTCGGTGGACATACCGATCTTCTCCAGGTCGCCCGGGGCGGCAAAGCCAAAAGTCGTGGTCTCGTTGAGGCCGCAGGCGCGCAGGATCTCGCCGACCTTACGGGTGAGCTTCTGCTCGCGGGTCAGGCCGCCGATGTGGTTCTTGGCAGCCGGGATGGTCGCCGTCACGCGGCCCATGCCCCACAGGCGCAGGACCTCCTCGATCAGGTCGATCTCGCGCGGCAGGTCGGGACGGAAGCTCGGCGGGGTGACCATAAAGTCCTCGCCGTCGCGCTCGACGGTGCAGCCCAGGCGGGTGAGCGAGCGCTCGATAAAGTCGGGCTCGATGTCGGCACCGCAGATGGCGTGCACACGGGCCAGGCGCAGCTTAATGCTGTCGATGGTCTTGGGCGCGGGGAAAACGTCGACATAGCCGGGAGCAACCTCGCCGCCGGCGATCTCCTCGATGAGCGCGCAGGTAACGTTGGCGACATCCACGCAGCCGGTCTCGTCAACCTGGCGCTCAAAGCGAATGGATGCGTCGGAGATCAGCGACAGGTCACGGCTGGTGTGCGAGGTGCGGCCGGCGTTGAAGCAGGCGCTCTCGACCATCACGTCGACGGTATCGTCCTCAATCTCGGAATCCATGCCACCCATAACGCCGGCCAGCGCCACAGGACGCTCGCCGTCGGTGATGAGGCCCATGCCGGCGTCGAGCACGCGCTCCTCGCCATCGAGCGTCGTGAACTTCTCATCCTGCTGGGCGGCGCGAACCACCACGCGACGGTGGCCATCGCGCTCGGCAAAGGTGTCGAGGTCAAAGGCGTGCAGTGGCTGGCCGGTGAGCATCATCACGTAGTTGGTGATGTCGACGATGTTGTTGTGCGGGCGCACGCCCAGGGCGTTGAGGCGTTTGACCATCCAGTCAGGCGACGGGCCGACCTTCACGTTGCGCACGATACGGGCAACGTAGCGGTCACACAGGCCCTCGTCGGCAATCTCGACCGAAAGCTCGTCGTCGGTCGCGCGGCCGGTCTCGATCTTGATGGCGGGCAGCTCAACGTGGAAATCGCGGTCGAAAATGGCGCCGGTCTCGCGGGCCATGCCAATCATGGACAGGCAGTCGGGGCGGTTGGGCGTGATCTCGCAGTCGAGCACGGTGTCGCTCGAGCCCACATACTCGGCAAACGGCATGCCGCAGGGCGTATCCTCGGGCAGGATCATGATGCCGGAGTGGTCGCCGCCCAGGCCGAGCTCGCGTGCGGAGCAGTTCATGCCCATGGACACGACGCCGCGAAGCTTGCTCTTCTTGATCTTGACGTCGCCAGGCAGAACTGCGCCGATCATGGCCGTGACGATGTGGTCGCCGGCCTCGAAGTTCTGCGCACCGCAGACGATCTGCAGCGGAGCGGGATTGCCGTCAGCGTCGAGGTTCTTGTCACCCACGTCGACCGAGCACACATACATATGGTCGCTATCGGGGTGCGGGGTCTTGGTGAGCACCTTGGCAGTCACCACATGGTCGAAGGACTCGCCCACGGTGTCGATCGCCTCGACCTCGGTGCCGGTACGGATATATTCGTCCGAAAGAGTCTTGGGATCCTCCGGAATATCGATCATGGTCTTGAGCCAGTCGTAAGAAACGCGCATATAGCTCTCCTAGTTCTTAATCTCCGCATAGGGAGGGGTATCAAATGAAGACGTTCGCCTTAGGGTTGTCCAGGTGCCCCAGGTTGGCGTGAAAGAGGAGCGACGCGTACTAAAGGTACGCGAGCGACGGTTTGAACGCCAAGATGGGGTGCCTGGGCAAGCCTAAAATTGGTTCAGGAAGCGCATATCGCCAGTCATGAGCGTTCTGAGGTCGGGCAGGTCGTAGCGCAGGGCCGCGACGCGTTCGGCGCCAATGCCAAAGGCGAAGCCGGTATACTTCTCGGGGTCGATGCCGCAGTTGATAAGAACGTTGGGGTCGACCATGCCGCAGCCCAGGATCTCGATCCAGCCGCTGTGCTTGCAGAAGTTGCAACCCTTGCCGCCGCAGACGTGGCAGCTCACGTCCACCTCGCAGCTGGGCTCGGTGAAGGGGAAGAAGTGCGGGCGGTAGCGCGTCTTACGGTCCTCGCCAAACATGCACTTAACAAAGTAGTCGAGCGTGCCCTTCAGGTCGCCAAAGGTGATACCCTCGTCGACGACCAAGCCCTCGATCTGGTTGAACTGCGGCAGGTGGCAAGCGTCGGCCGTATCGGGACGGTAGACGGTGCCCGGGCAGATCATGTAGATGGGCGGCTTCTGTGACTCCATGGTGTGGATCTGCACGCCCGAGGTCTGGGTGCGCAGCAGCACGTCGGACTCGCCGTGGGCGTGAGCCTCGGGATGCGCGACGCTGCCGGGATTGTTGTCGACCACATAGAACGTGTCGCGGGCCGAGCGGCTCGGGTGATCCATGGGGGCGTTGAGCGCAGTGAAGTTGTAGTAGGAGGTGTCGACCATGGGGCCGGACTCGACGGTGTAGCCGATGCCGCAGAAGATGTCCTCGGCCTCCTCGATGATCTGCTTGATCAGGTGCTGGTGACCGATCTGCGGACGGATGCCCGGCAGTGTGATGTCGACGGCCTCGTGCTCCAGTGCGCGCTTGAGGGCGGCGGCCTTCATCTCGGTGTTGCGCTCGTCGAGCATGCCCTCGATCAGCTGGCGCATCTCGTTGGCGCGCTTACCCATCACGGGACGATCCTCGGGGGCGAGCTTGCCCATCATGCGCATCAGGCCGGTAATGCGACCCTTGCGGCCGAGCAGCTCAACGCGCGCAGCCTCGAGCTTGGCGGCGTCGTCGGCGCCTGCGACGAGCTCCTTGGCCTCTTCCTCGAGTTTGACCAGATCATCAATCAGACTCATGTCTTCCCTTTCGTCTCTCGCGCCCCCCCGCTCGCCGGGACGACTGCCGCCGTCTGACGTTGCGAAAACGCGGCCCGGTTCGGTAACAAAAAACCGCCCTCGGGCATGTGCATTGCCCAAGGACGGTTGAATTCCGCGGTACCACCTTGTTTGACCTGGCGGATGTCTGGCCCGCCGTGCCCACTCTGCGCCCCTTATCGCGAGGCTCACGGCTTCCCTACTGGGGCTTCGCCGCCGCTAGCCGCGCGCCCGTTGAGGTCGCTGCTCGGGAGTGAACGCTTGGCCCTTGCCACCGCAGGAAGGCTTGCAGCCCATGACCTTCCCTCTCTTGCCGGCGACGCGGCGGGCAAAACCCTCTCCGTCAACGCATTGGGCTATAGGATAACACATTCTGCGAGCATATCGCCGCGTTCCGTTTTGTTCGCACTGGGTACAAGGCAGGTAGCTGTGCAAACTGGCCGCACGCCCACCCGTGGCGTCCGGTCTGCGAGATCAAGGATACGGTATGGGAAAGAAACTCGATAAGAAGGCCAAGGCCGCCGTGGCAAAGACTGTCAAGGGCGTCAAGGCTGCTAAAGTCGACAAGGCCGTCAAAAAGTTCCGCAAACTCGAGGGCAAGCTGTGGACTCGTGAGTACCTGCTCAAGATTGCCGAGTTCGATGGAGCGACGATTGCTCCTGCCAACGGTGCTGCCGCCCGTGCCGACGCCATGGGCGCGCTTGCCGGTGAGCATCACAAGCTGCTGACCAGCGAGAAGTCCGTTGAGCTCGTACGCTCGTTAGCGCGCGAGACCGTCGCCGGCGGCAAAATCGACGACCCGCAGCTGCTCGACGAGATCCGCGTGCTCGGCCGCGACCAGCGCGAGGCAAGCGTTATTCCTACCGAGGAGGCCGAGGCCTGGACCAGGCTCACCTGCGAGGCCGACGCCGTGTGGCATAAAGCGAAGGCGGCCAACGACTGGGCAAGCTTTGAGCCCTATGTGGATAGAATCGTCGCCCAACTTAAGCATCAGGCCGAGCTCATGGACCCCAAGCGCGATCCGTACGACGTTTGGCTCGACCAGTACGAGCGCGGCCTTTCCGCCAAGAGCTTCGATGCGTTTTGCGATGAGGTCAAGGCCACGGTCGTGCCGCTCGTGCACGCCATCGGCGAGCACGGCCAGCAGCCGGCTGCCGACTTTTTGCACGCCCACGTGCCCGAGGCTGCCCAGCGCGCCATGAGCTTCGACCTTATGAAGCTTGTCGGCCTGGACCTGGACGACACCACGCTTGCCTTTACCGAGCATCCGTTTAGCGAGGGCTTTGCCGTGGGTGATGCGCGCATCGCGACGCACATCTACGAGGACGACTGCATCTCCAACGTCTACAGCATCATCCACGAGGCGGGGCACGCCATGTACGAGCTGGGCGTCAATCCCGCCTATGCGCGCACGTGCTTGGAGGGCGGCACCTCCATGGGCATCCACGAGAGCCAGAGCCGCTTTTTCGAGAACACCGTGGGTCGCAGCCGCGCCTTTATGGGCCCGCTGCTCGAGGTGCTGCGTCGTCACGCGCCCGGGGTCTACGGCGACGTCGACGAAGACACGCTCTACCGCGCCGTGAACATCGCGCAGCCGTCGTTGATCCGCACCGAGGCCGACGAGCTCACCTATCCGCTGCATATTATGGTGCGCTACCAGATCGAGCGTATGCTGTTTGCCGGCGAGGCTACGGCCAAGAACATCCCCGCGCTTTGGAATCGCTTTATGGACGAGTACCTGGGCATTCCCGTTCCCGACGACACGCACGGCTGCCTGCAGGATACGCATTGGAGCGGCGGTTCGTTTGGCTACTTCCCCACGTATGCGCTGGGTAGCGCCTACGATGCCATGTTTGTGCCGGCCATGTGCCGCGACGGTGTCGACCTCAATGGCGCCTGTGCGAGCGGCGACCTGGCACCCGTCCGCACCTGGCTGGGCGAGCACATTTGGCAGTGGGGCCGCGCCAAAGACGCGCCGGAGCTCATCAAGGGTGCCTGCGGCATGGACTTTGACGCCCGCTACTACTGCAGCTACCTGCAGGACAAGTTCACCACGCTGTACGAGCTGTAAAGATTGACCAGCACGCCATCGCCAACGCCAACCATGTTGACGTCAATGTCTTGGCAACGTCAGCGAAAACGACCCTAAGCGAGCAAGGTGACGTGAAATGAAAGGGCGCTGACCTTCTGGTCGCGCCCTTGAAATTGAACGTCAGATTGCCGCTTAGGGGCGTTTGCAGCGTCGAGC
>CABUTH010000001.1 GCA_902494465.1 uncultured Collinsella sp. | reverse complement strand
GCTATTTGACGATGAAATAACCTGGACCCCATCGAAATAAGGACCAGCCGGGCAGGCAACTTTGTGGTGGTCCCGGTCAATTATTAGCGCCCCTCAAGACCCAACGAGAACGTCGCAGTAGCCCCGGCCACACCTTTCCCTCGGGCGACCCTCGCGAAGCGCGTGAGCACGAGGGAAAGGTGTGGCCGGGGCGTACAGCAGAGTTACTCGGCAGCGGCCTTGAACTTGTTGTAGTTGATCAGGCAGCCGGCCTTGACGATGGCACGCTCCTCTGCCGTCATATCGGCAATGTAGAGCTCAATCTGCTCGACCGCACCGTCGGCGCGCACCACGTAGGCGGCGATGTCCTTTAGGTCACCGTCGAGCGCGGCACGGATACCCGGCACAAAGACATAGTCGCCCACCTCAAAGCTGGGCTCGGCCTCCATCTGGAAGGGCACCATACCCCAGTTCATCACGTTGGAGCGATAGCGCTTGGTGGCGTACTCGTGGACGATGTTGGCCAGACCGCCGATCACGCGCTGACAGCTCGCGGCCTGCTCGCGGGCGGAACCGTCACCGGGCTTCTTGGCATAGAGCATAGAGCCGTACTCGGTCGCCTTGGCGTCGGCAGCGACGCCCGCGCCGGCCAGCGCCTTAAACACGCCGGCAAGCTCGGCATCGAGCGCGGCCAAGTCGCCCGCGGCCTCACCGGCAACACGGCGCTTCTCCACGGCGTCGACCTCCTTGGAACGACCCACGTAGGCCGGGTCACGGCGGCTGAGCGTAAACTCGGCCAGACCCAGCGGATTGGAACGGAAGGAGCTCGTCTCACCCGAGGGAATGAGCTCGTCGGTCGTGGTAACCGGGTCCATGATCTTGGAGCACACCTTGAGCAGGATATCGTCGCCGAGAGGCTCCATCGCGGGCCACGGCTTGATATTGGGACCCTCGACCAGCTCGTCGGCAGGCTCCGCCTTGCCAAAGCCCCAGTACACGCGCTTTTTGTACGGCGCGTCGTCAAAGGTGTACTCGCAGGCCTCGTCCCAAGTCTCCTCAGGCAGATCGGTCGCCGGCGTCAGGACGCCGCCGTTGGCAGCCGTCGCCGCAATGGAGCGGGCGTCCATCAGGGCCACCGCGCTCAACTGGCCATTGCCCGGCTTGGAGCCCTCGCGGTTGGGGAAGTTGCGCGTGGTGTGGCGGATCGAAAGGCCGTTGTTGGCAGGCGTGTCGCCGGCGCCAAAGCACGGGCCGCAGAATGCCGTACGCACGATTGCGCCGGCCTCCATAAGGTCGTAGATATAGCCACGGCGCGTAAGTTCGAGCGCCACGGGCTGGCTCGTGGGGTAGACCGACAGCGAGAACTCGCCGCAGCCGGTGTTGGCGCCCCTGAGCACGCGGGCAGCCTGGACCACGGAGTCGTAGTTGCCGCCCGAGCAGCCGGCGATAACGCCCTGTTGCACGTGCAGCTTGCCGTCGACGATCTTGTCGAGCAGGCTAAAGTGCGTCTTGCCCTCGCCAATCTTAGCGGCCTCGAGCTCCACCTCATGCAGGATGTCCTCGAGGTTCTCGTTGAGCTCGTCGATCTCAAAGCCGTTGGAAGGATGGAACGGCAGCGCGATCATGGGCTTGATGCTCGACAGATCGACCTCGACGCAGCCGTCGTAGTAGGCGACATCGGCGGGCTTGAGCTCGCGGTAGTCGTCGCCGCGGCCGTGCATGGTCAGAAACGTGTGCGTGTCCTCGTCGGTGGCCCAGATGCTCGACAGGCAGGTGGTCTCGGTGGTCATGACATCGACGCCGTTACGGTAGTCGGTCGTCATGCTCGCGATGCCGGGGCCCACAAACTCCATGACCTTGTTCTTGACGTAGCCCTTGGCAAAGACGGCGCGGATGATGGCGAGCGCCACGTCGTGCGGGCCGACGCCGGGGCGCGGGGCGCCCGTGAGGTAGATGGCGACAACGCCGGGATAGGCGACGTCGTAGGTGTCACGCAGCAGCTGCTTGGCCAACTCGCCGCCGCCCTCACCCACGGCCATGGTGCCCAAGGCGCCGTAGCGGGTGTGCGAGTCGGAGCCCAAGATCATCTTGCCGCAACCGGCGAAGTTCTCACGCATAAAGGAATGGATGACGGCGATGTGCGGCGGGACGAAGATGCCGCCGTACTTCTTGGCCGCTGAAAGGGCAAAGACGTGGTCGTCCTCGTTGATGGTGCCGCCCACGGCGCACAGCGAGTTATGGCAGTTGGTGAGCACGTAGGGCAGTGGGAACTGTTCCATGCCCGAGGCGCGCGCCGTCTGGATGATGCCGACAAAGGTGATGTCGTGGCTCGCCATGGCATCGAAGCGAATCTTGAGCGCCTCGGGGTTGCCGGACGTATTGTGTGCTTGGAGGATCGAATACGCGATGGTGCCACGCTTGGCATCCTCGGGTGTCTGCGTAATACCGCGCTCGGCAGCCTCGGACGCAGGCACAATCTCGCTGCCGCCGCGCAGGTAGATGCCGTCCTCGTACAGCTTAACCATACTGTCTCCCACTCTGCCCGAAAGGCTCGGGCGCATAGCATACATTCGTTCAATATCGTGCCATAGAACGGTTGCGAGTGGGTTACGAATCTGCACGTTCACTTTATCTCGGTAAAGTAAAGGACGAGCCGGGTGTGGGCAGGCAGATTTGGTACAAGAGTGCCCCTTCCGACCAGTCATTTAAGAACGTCCCCAATGACTACCCATAACAACGCCGATGTTTTGGCGCGGACAGCGAAAGCCCGCCAGAGCGAGCAAGGTGCCTTGAAACAAGGCGGCATTGATCTTTTGATCATGCCGCCGAAGTTGAAAGGCAGATTGCCGCTCTGGCGGGCTTGCAGCGTCAACTGGTCCGCCGTTCGTTAGAACGGCGGAACCTAAGGGCGCAGCGTCGGCCCGTTACGCGGTTTGGTAAAACCGCGTAACTACAAATCCCCGCCGGCGCCCAGCAGCTTGCGCATGACTTGCTCGGGGTTAACTGAGCCGTCGCGCGGGGCCAGGGCGGTGATCTTCTTTTGCATCTTGTACTCGTGCAGCTCGTCCTCGAGCTGGCGTACGCGGGCGCGGAGCTTCTCGTTCTCGCGTTCGCGCTCCTCGGCACGCTCCTTCATATCGAGGATGCGCACCACGCCGGCGAGGTTGATGCCCTCGTCGGTCAGTTGGTTGATGAGCTCCAGGCGCTCGATATCGGCACGCGAATACAGACGCGTGTTGCCGCCCGAGCGCTGGGGATTCACCAAGCCTTTGGACTCGTAGACGCGCAGAGTCTGCGGGTGCATGCCGGTCAGCTCGGCCGCCACGCTGATCATGTACAGCGGTTTGTTCCTATTGTCCTCGGCCATGCTACCTGACCCCTTTCCGTCTCGTTATCGTCCATCATAAGCCCGCGGGCGCGGGCGTGCGCCACGACCGCCCTAGTACGTCGCCTTGTAACGGTTGACCTTCTCGCGATAATCGCGCGTGTCGGCCTCGCGCAGCCTGGTCATGGCATCGCGCTCATCGTCGGACAGGTTCGTGGGAACCTGCACCTTGATCTCGACGAGCAGCGCGCCCGTACGGCCACGGTGCTTAACGTCGGGCGCGCCCATCTCCTTAAAGCGGAACTTCTTGCCCGTCTGGGTACCCGCGGGCACCTTCAGACGAACCGTCGCACCGCCGGGCGTCGGCACGTCCACCGTGCAGCCGAGCGCCGCCTCGTAGACCGAGACCGGTACCTCCATGGTCACGTCGGCGCCTTTGCGCTTAAACAGCGGGTGCTCCTCCACATGCGTGGTCACGACCAGGTCGCCGCGCTCGCCACCCGCAACGCCATACTCGCCGCGACGCTTGTAGCGCAGCTTGCCGCCGTCGACCGCACCCGCAGGCACCGAGACCGTGATGGTCTGCTGCTCGCCTGTCGAGGGAATGCGGTAGGTGACCTTGTGCGTCACGCCGCGGAACGCATCCTCGGCCGTTACGTCGACAGTCAACGACAGGTCGCCGCCCTTGCGAGCGCGGCTGCGACCCGCGCCGGCACCGGCAGCGCCCGCAGCCCCGGCAAAGCCCGAGCCCCAATCGCTACCCCAGGCACCGTTGCCGCTAAAGATGCTGTCGAAGATGTCGCCCCAGCCGCTGGCACCCGCGCCGGCACCGTAGCCGCCGCCATACGCGCCGCCTGCGCCCGGCATACCGCCAAACATGAGCATCTGGTCGTACTCTTTGCGCTTCTTCTCGTCCGAAAGCGTCTCGTAGGCCTCGCTGATCTCCTTGAACTTGGCCTCGTCGCCGCCGGCATCGGGGTGATATTTTTGCGCGAGCTTGCGAAACGCGCTCTTGATCTCTTTGTCGGAGGCGCTCTTGGATACGCCCAGGATGTCATAGAAGGTTTTGCCTGCAGCCATCGTAGCTCCTCTCCTGTTACATCCGCCGCCCCTGAGGACGGCGGCTCATGCTGTCATATGGCACTTGGTCAGAAAGGGCCCCGGGTGTTGCCCCGGGGCCCTTCTCAATTACTCCTCGGTGCTCTCGGCCGTATCGGCCGTAGCATCCTCGGGCGCCGCTTCGGGCTCCGGTGCGGGGCGCTTCTCGCCACCGTAGGTCACCGTCACCATCGCGGAACGCAGGATGCGGTCCGCCATGCGGTAGCCCTTCTGGTACACGTCGTTGACGGTCTCGTCGTACTGCGACGCGTCCTCGACGCGACCCACGGCCTGGTGCTCGAGCGGATCGAACGCCTCGCCCTTGGGGTCGATGGGCTCAACGCCCTCGTGCGCAAACACATCGAGCAGCTTGGCATGCACCGCGTCGACGCCGTCGACGAACTGCTTAAAGTCGTCGGAAAGCTCCTGGCTACGGGCATGGTCGATCGCGCGCTCGATATCATCGATCACCGGCAACAGCGCGGTGACAAGCTTCTCGGTCGCGCGCTCGCGCTCGCCAATGCGCTCGTTGGCGGTGCGGCGACGGAAGTTCTCCCAGTCGGCCTGCAGACGGGCGGTACGCTCCGTGGCGTCCTTTGCCTTGTCCTCGGCGGCCTTCTGAGCCTCTGCCGCAGCATCGAGCTCATGGCGCACGTCGGCAAGCTCCTTCTGGGCCTGCTCGAACTTGAGCTTAAAGTCGTTGTCGGCGGCTTCTTCACCGGCGCGGATAGCGGCTTCCACCATCTCGTCCTCGGTCATCGTCGCCTCCTTGTTGGAATCCTCTACCTGGTTCTCGGCAGCCTCGGCGGCCGGGGCCTCGTTGGCCTCGGTATCGTCAACGGCCCCTACGGGAATCTTCACGTCCTTCTCCTCAGAGTCAACGGGGGCGGCGCCAGCGGCGGCCGCCTCCGTGCGAGCTTTACGGGCGGACATGATTATTTGTCCTCGTCGTCCACAACCTCGTAGTCGGCGTCGACGACGTCATCGTCGGCAGGCTGGGCGCCAGCGGCACCGTCGGTCTGCTGCTGAGCGTCGGCGTAGACAACCTGAGCCAGCTCGTAGGCCACGGACTGCAGGGACTCGCCAGCGGCCTTGATGGCCTCGACATCAGAGCCCTCGAGCGCCTTCTTGGCGTCGGCGATAGCGGCCTCGGCCTTGGACTTCACGTCGGCGGAAACCTTGTCGCCCAGCTCGTTGAGGGTCTGCTCGGTGGAGTAGCACAGGCTGTCGGTCTGGTTGCGGACCTCGACCTCTTCCTTCTGCTTCTTGTCCTCCTCGGCATGAGCCTCGGCGTCCTTGACCATACGATCGACTTCGTCGTCGGACAGAGCGGTGGAACCGGAAATGGTGATCTGCTGCTCCTTGCCGGTGCCCTTGTCCTTAGCGGAGACCTTGACGATGCCGTTGGCGTCGATGTCGAAGGTGACCTCGATCTGCGGCACGCCGCGGCGGGCAGCCGGGATGCCGGTCAGCTGGAACTTACCGAGCGACTTGTTATCGCGGGCAAGCTCGCGCTCGCCCTGGAGCACGTTGATCTCGACGCTGGTCTGGTTGTCGGCAGCGGTGGAGTAGACCTCGGTCTTGGAGGTCGGGATCGTGGTGTTGCGGTCGATCATCTTGGTCATGATGCCGCCCATGGTCTCGACGCCCAGCGACAGCGGGGTAACGTCGAGAAGCAGGATGCCCTCGACGTCGCCGGTGAGCACGCCGCCCTGGACGGCAGCGCCGTCGGCAACGACCTCGTCGGGGTTCACGGACATGTTGGGCTGCTTGCCGGTCATCGTCTTGACGAGCTCCTGGACGGCGGGCATACGGGTGGAGCCGCCGACGAGGATGACCTCGGTCAGGTCGGAGAGCTTAAGCTTGGCGTCGCGCAGGGCGTTGGTGACAGGCTGCTTGCAGCGCTCGAGCAGGTCACGGGTGATCTTCTCGAACTCGGCGCGGGTCAGCGTGTAGTTGAGGTGCAGCGGGCCGGACTGGTTCATGGTAATGAACGGCAGGTTGATGGTGGTCTGCTGGGCGGCGGAGAGCTCCTTCTTGGCGTTCTCGGCGGCCTCCTTCAGACGCTGCAGGGCCATGGGGTCCTGACGCAGGTCGACACCGTTCTCCTGCTGGAACTTATCGGCCATCCAGTCGATGACGCGCTGATCCCAGTCGTCGCCGCCCAGGTGGTTGTCGCCCGAGGTGGACAGAACCTCAAACACGCCGTCGGCGAGGTCGAGGATGGAGACGTCGAAGGTGCCGCCGCCCAGGTCGAAGACCAGGATGCGCTGGTCGGTGCCCTGCTTGTCCAGGCCATAGGCAAGAGCAGCAGCGGTCGGCTCGTTGACGATACGCTTGACGTTGAGGCCGGCGATCTTACCGGCGTCCTTGGTGGCCTGACGCTGGGCGTCGTTGAAGTAGGCCGGGACGGTGATGACGGCGTCGGTGACGGTCTCGCCCAGATACTTCTCGGCGTCGGCCTTCATCTTTGCGAGCGTCATGGCGCTCACCTGCTCGGCGGTGTAGTCCTTGCCCTCGATGTCGACGACGGCACGGCCACCCTGGCCCTCCTTGACCTCGTACGGCACGGTCTTGATCTCGGAGGTGCACTCAGAGTACTTGCGGCCCATGAAGCGCTTGATGGAGAACACGGTGTTCTTGGGGTTGGTGACAGCCTGGTTCTTAGCGGCCTTACCCACGACGCGGTCGCCGTCGGCACGGAAGCCCACGACGGACGGGGTGGTGCGGTCGCCCTCGGCGTTCACGATAATGGTCGGAGAACCGCCCTCGAGAACGGCCATTGCGGAGTTAGTAGTACCAAGGTCGATACCAAGAATCTTGCCCATTAGAAATTCCCTCTCTCTTGTGCGTTTGCACCGACTCGGCGGTCTGCCGAGCGGTGTTTCGGCTTGTCTTTCAGGATGTAGTGTATCCCCTTATGGGCCGGAATATACAAAATCTAAGTCAATTCATATAAGATTTCTTATCTCTGAGAGTTTAGGTTCTCAAATGCGCAGGTAGATACACTGTTTGAGTTCTCGGCAGATCTATTGAGATCTATGTAGAGTTAACTGAGGCGCGAGCCTGAAACTGTGTCCCGTTTTGGACGTGGATTACGGGATGCGAGTTCCGCAAGCACGCTCAATCGCCCTATATTTCAAGTCACCTATAGCTAACATTTGCGCAGCTCAACGGCCTCACCTGCATGTTTTTTAGTAAGCCGCGGCATACTCGGCGAACGGTATGAAGATGCCGGCCAGAGGGTATTGCAAACGGTCGCTCCCGTGGTATGTTTTTGCCCGAATCAAACCGGCGCGCATCGCCTGTAGCGTCGGTCAACAGAGAGGAAACTACCATGGCTCATCCCGTAATTGATGCCGACGAGTGCATCGCTTGTGGCGTTTGCGTCGACTCCTGCCCCGCTGGCGTTCTGGAGCTCCAGGACGTCGCTACCGTCGCTGACGAGGACTCCTGCGTCGCCTGTGGCGCTTGCCAGGACGCTTGCCCCGCCGGCGCGATCACCGAGATCGTCGAGGAGTAACAACTCCCCCACTGCGCACTCAAAAGTACACCGTGCACAAAAAGGAGGCTTCCGCATCGCCGCGGAGGCCTCCTTTTTTGTGCGGATAACTAATTTGGCACCGCTGCAGATTGCCGCTTAAGGGCGTTTGCAGCGTCGGCTACGATAGATCGTCCTCGTAAGGCATGAGGTCTGCTAGGTAGCCTTTCTCCTTGAGCATCGCCTCGATCTCGTCGAGGGTTTGCTCGTCCTCCGCCGCGATGCGATGGAAGTGATAGCCGCTCGTCACCGTTAGCAGCGGGAAACTCTTGCCGCTCTCGATATCGTGCAGGTAGCGCTCAACATCGCGACGATTGCGGATGTCCAGGTCGGCCGTGATCTTACCGTACACGCGGTGATTGACGATCACGTTGAGCACGGCGCCTCCGGCGTCGACGATACTCGTAAGCTCATCGCCTGCCTGCTCCACGCCGTGGCGAACCTTGACCAAGCGTGTGGGCACAGCGGGGCTGCTGGGGGCCTCCTGCAGCACGTAGCCGCGATTGGTCGCCACGATATCGTGCCCATCGGCGCGCAGCAGGGCGATGTCTTGCACGACAATCTGGCGGCTCACACCCACCTCACGAGCAAGTGCGCTGCCGGAGACGGGGCCCTTGGCTCGCTCGAGCACGCCCATGATGGCACGGCGACGCTCGCGGGCGTCCATTATTTACCGTCCAGCAGACGCAGGTGCTTAAGCGAGAGGTCGAGAATCGGCGCAGAGTGCGTCAGCGCCCCCGAGCTAATAAAGTCAACGCCCAGGTCGGCGAGTGCACGGATATTGCTGGCGTCCACGTTGCCCGAGCACTCGGTCTTGGCGCGACCGGCGATAAGCTCAATCGCGGCAGCCATGTCGTCATGGGTCATGTTGTCGAGCATGATAATGTCGGCACCGGCCTCCACGGCTTCGCGTACCATGTCCAGGTTCTCGCACTCAATCTCGACCGTCGTGGTAAACGACGCATGGGCGCGCGCCATCTCGATCGCGCGCGTCACGCCACCGGCGGCATCGATGTGGTTGTCCTTGAGCATGACGGCTGTCGACAGGTTGTAGCGGTGGTTGCTGCCGCCGCCGATCTCGACCGCCGCCTTCTCAAACACGCGCATGCCCGGCGTGGTCTTGCGCGTGTCGACGAGCACGGTCTTGGTTCCCTCGAGCGCCGCGGCCATGCTGTGCGTGTAGGTAGCGATGCCGCTCATGCGCTGCAGGTAGTTGAGTGCCACGCGTTCGCCCGAAAGCAGCACGCGCGCATCGCCGCGCACCTGACCCACATGGTCGCCGGCGTGCACCTCGTCGCCATCGGCAACGTCGAGCAGCACCGAGCTCTGCGAATCCAGCAGCTCAAAGGTGCGGGCAAACACATCCAAGCCGGCGATGATGCCATCGGCCTTGGCGATAAGCTCCACCGTGGCGGGACGCGCCGTGGGACACACGCTCGCCGTGCTCACGTCCTCAAAGGTAATGTCCTCGCGCAGAGCCTGCAGAATCAGATCATCGACGACGAGCTTCATGGTAATGGGATTCATGGTCTACTCCTCCACGGCCTGCGTGCCGGCGGCACGGGCCAAATCATCGATTGCCAGGGTATCGGCGCTCAGGGCGCGATGACGGCCATCGAGCGCGGGATCGCCCGCCTGCTCCACGGCCAGCGACTCGCCGGTACGCATATACCACGCGGCGCGACGACCCCAGACCAGTGCCTCGAGCAGGCTGTTTGATGCAAGGCGGTTCTTGCCGTGAACACCGTTGCAAGCCGTCTCGCCCGCGGCGTAGAGCTCGGGCATCGAGGTGCGGCCGTCCTTATCGACCCATACGCCGCCCATAAAGTAGTGCTGCGTGGGCGTAACGGGGATGGGCTCGTCCAAGATGTCGCGGCCGTCCTCCAGGCAACGTGCGCGAATGTTGGCAAAGTGCCCGGTCACCACATCGCGCTCGACGGGGGCAAAGCTCAGCCACTCGTGCTCGGTGCCGTCCTGCTTCATCTGCTCGCGAATGGCGGCGACGACCACATCGCGCGGCTGAAGCTCGTCGGTAAAGCGCTCGCCAGCGGCGTTGAGCAAAATCGCGCCCTCGCCGCGGCAGCTCTCGCTGATCAGGAAGGTGCGGCCCGGCTGCGGTGAGAACAGTCCCGTAGGGTGGATCTGCACGTAGTCCAGGTGCTCCATCATAATGCCATGCTCCTGAGCAATGTAGCAGGCATCGCCCGTGAGCTGCGGGTAGTTGGTCGAATGGTCGTATACGCCGCCGATGCCGCCCGTCGCCCACAGCGTGTGGCGGGCATGGATCTTAAACGGCTCGCCGGCATGCACGCCCTCGGCGGCATTTGCCAGCTCGTCGGCAGGACGAACCGAGCTGTTCTCGTCCACGGGAACGGCGACGACGCCGGTGCACACCGCGGCGCCGTCACGCTCGCCCGTTAGGATGTCGGTCATGGCCACGTGCTCAAAAATCTGCACGTTGTCCAGCTTGCGGACAGCCTGAAGCAGATTGGTCGTAATCTCCTTGCCGGTGATATCGGCATGGAAGGCAATGCGCGGACGGCTGTGTGCGCCCTCGCGGGTAAAGTCGAGACTGCCATCGGCCTTGCGCTCAAAATCCACGCCCATCGCTAGCAGGTCGTTGATGACCGAGCGGCTCGAGCGGATCATGATGTCGACGCTCTCGCGGCGGTTCTCGTAATGGCCGGCGTGCATGGTGTCCTCAAAGAAGGCATCGTAGTCCGTGCCCTCGGGCAGCACGCAGATGCCGCCCTGCGCGAGCATCGAGTCGCACTCGTCGACCGCGCCCTTGGAGAGCATGATCACGCGCGTGCTCGTCGGCAGGTTGAGCGCCGCGTACAGGCCCGCCACGCCGCAGCCGGCAATGACGACGTCGCACTCCATATCGGGGTATTGCTTGGTTTCCACAGGAATCCTCTCCCTTGAATGTGGCATAAGGGACCATCCCTCATGCCACATTGTCCTAGCGCGCTGCGTACTCGAGCATACGGTCGAGCGTAAGTTTGGCCTGGTCGGCAGCCTCGTCCGACACACCGATCTGCACCTCACCCTCGCCCGTCTCCAGGCAGCGCACGAGCTTTTCGAGCGTGATGAGATCCATGTTGACGCAGGTGGGCTGCACCGCGGGGAAGTAGAACTTCTTGCCGGTGCCCTGGCAGCGGCGCTCGAGCTCGTAGAGCACGCCGCGGACCGTCACGATAATGAACTCGCTCGCGTCGGACTCCTCGGCATACTTGATGATGCCGGCGGTGGAGCCGATGTAGTCGGCCTCGGCCAGAACGTCGGCCTTGCACTCGGGGTGCGCCAGCACGAGCGCGTCGGGGTGGGCCTCCGTCGCGTCGACGATCTGCTCGACGGTGATGATGTGATGACGCGGGCAGTAGCCGTTGTTGAGGATGACGTGCTTTTGCGGCACCTGCTCGGCTACGAAGCGGCCCAGGTTTTGGTCGGGAATGAACAGAATATGCTGCTGCGGCAGCTCGGACACGATCTTAACGGCGTTGGAGCTGGTGACGCACACGTCGCTCCAGCTCTTGATCTCGACCGTGGAGTTGACGTAGCAGACGACAGCCAGGTCGTCGCCGTACTCGGCGCGCGCCGCGTCGACCGTCTCGCGCTTGACCATGTGCGCCATGGGACAGTCCGCGCCCGGCTCGGGCAGCAGCACGGTCTTAGTGGGATTGAGCAGCTTGGCGCTCTCGCCCATAAACTCCACGCCGCACAACACGATGGTCTGCTGCGGCAGGCTTTTGGCGAGCTTTGCCAGGTAGAAGCTATCGCCGACGTAATCGGCAACGGCTTGGACCTCGGGCGCCACGTAATAGTGCGCCAGGATCACCGCGTCACGTTGGGTTTTTAGTTGCTGAATGGCCTCGACGAGCTCTGCGGGCACCAGTGCCGCGCGCTCCGTTGCCGTCGTTGCCGATGCTAGGCCGGCCGCGATATCGCGTGCAAGCTCCGACGCATCCATGTTCGCGCTCTGTGCCATCAAGGCCCCTCTCTTTTGGCGAATCTTGGGGCTTTAGTATGACACCTAGGTTTACAGCTGACAAGACAGCTGTAAACCTAGGTGTAAAGTTGAAATAAAGATTCAATCATATGGCAGGTCCATTTTCGAACTGGCAAGCTGAGGATAGCCGAGCTCTCGATAGCGCAGGAAGCATCTTTCGCCACCGCAATACCGCTCGGCGCGAGTTGCACGCCGTGGGGCGCAAACGGTCCGCACCCCCACAAGCGGTCCGCACCCAATGTGGCAAAATCGAACTACTTAAGGGGGCCGAATGCTCAAGATTATTGCCTGCGACGATGACGTCGCTTTTCTAGATAGACTGCACCGAATGATCGACCGTTGGTCGAGCGAGACGGGCACGGCGGTCGACGTTGCGCTCGTTACGCGTGGCGAGGACCTGCTGGCCCGCCATGCCGCATCGCGCGCCGACATCATTCTGCTCGACATGATCATGCCGCTCGTCAACGGCATGGACACCGCACGCGAACTGCGCCAGGCCGACACCGCCGTGCGCCTGGTGTTCCTCACCTCGTCGCCCGAGTTCGCGCTGGAATCCTACGAGGTCCGCGCCTTCGACTATCTGCTCAAGCCCGTGACTTACGAACGCCTGGCGCGATTACTCGACGAGCTTTCGAGCATGCGCCCGGCGGCAACCGACGAGCTCGTGATCAAAACGTCCTTTGGCTACCACGCCCTGCGCCTGTCCGACATCGAATATGCCGAGGCGCGCAACAAGCACGTGGTCTTCCACCTGCGCGACGGACGCGATATCGAGGCACTCGAGTCGTTCCGCAGCGTCGAGGACCGCTTGGAGCAAAACGCGGTCTTCTTTAAATGCCACCGCAGCTACCAGGTCAATCTGCGCAGCATCGACCACTTTAACCGCACGGAAATCGTCATGCGCTCGGGCGCGTGCATACCGCTCGCGCGCAGCTGCAAGCAGGGATTCCAAGACGCCTACTTTGCGGTGCGGTTCGAGGGCGGGAGACGCTGATGCTTTCCTCGGCAGAACTGGTGCTTTGGGCAATCCACCATGCGACGACGTTGCTCTTTGGCGTCTTTGCCTCGGCGGCGCTGTGCGGTGTCGAGATCAACGGCCGCCATTCGCTCGAACTGGTGGGGGTCGGCGCCGTAACCGGCACCGCTTTTGCGATTGCCAACCTCGTCGGCGGTGAGCTGTTTGCCCGACAGGTCTATCCGCTCGTCGTGCATCTGCCGCTTGTCGTCTACCTGTGCGTACGCTATCGCCTGAGTCCGCTGCTCTCCATCCTGGGCGCTACCAGTGCCTACCTGAGCTGCCAGTTTAGCAACTGGGTGGGCATCGCCGCATTCGCCGCCACCGATTCGCAGGTCGCGTACTACGTGGCGCGCATCATTACCACGCTCGGCGTCTTTGCCGTCTTGTTGCATTGGGCAAGCGAGATTGGCCCCCGCCTGGCGATCCAAAGCCCCACCGAGCTGGAGATTCTGCTCATCCTGCCGCTCGTCTACTACATCTTCGACTACGCCACCAACGTCTATACCACGCTCTTCCACTCGGGCTCGGTGGTAACCGTTGAGTTTTTGGCGTTCGCCCTCTGCGCCTTCTACCTTATGTTTCTTGCCGTCTACCTTCGCGAATACGAGGCAAAGGAAATCGCCGAGCGCGAGCGCTGGATGCTCGCGACCCGCGACAGCGCGGCCATCAAAGAGCTCGAAGCCTGGCGCCAGTCCGGACGCGAGCTCTCGGTTCTCCGTCACGACATGCGCCACTACCTGCGCGGTCTAGCGGCCCTGATCGAAGAGGGTCGCACCGATGAGGCGCTCGAGCGCATCGACGCGCTCTGCGAGACCAACGACCGCACCGCCGTGCGCCGCTACTGCGCCAACGAAACGGTCAACATTGCGCTCTCGTCGCTTTCCGCGGACATCAACGCGCACGGCATCACCGCCGACCTGCGCGCCGCCGTGCCCGAAACCGTCCACGTGGGCGATGTCGATCTGTTCAGTGTGGTATCGAACGCCCTGGACAATGCCATCGCCGCGGCGAGCGCCGCCCCCGAAGGCAAGCGGTTTGTCGACCTGGACCTTCGCTACGAAGACGGTCAGCTTCTATTGCTGGTTTCCAACACGTTTGGCCGTGCGCCGCACATGGTCGACGGCATGCCCGTGGCTCAGCACACTGGGCACGGCTTTGGCACCAAGAGCATTAAGCTTGCCGTCGAGCGCATGAACGGCAACTGCCAGTTCCGCATTAACGGCGACCGGTTTGAGCTGCGCGCCGTGATGTAGGGGCTGCCGCCAGCCTCGCTACAGCGGTGCAGCCGCCGGGGTCAGCTGCTTAATGTAGGCCCACATGCGCTGCTTGGCGGCCTTGTCGGTGAGCGCCGCCTCAAAACCGTCGAGCGCCAGCACGCGGCGCCCCTGCACATGGGCGACCAGGCCGGGCTTGAGCATGGCGGTGTCAAAGTCATCAATTGCCACAAGCATATCGGCATAGGTCTCGCGCATGACATCGGCCGCACTGTTGTCCAGCAGCAGCACCGCCTCGGGGTCCAAGGTCTCCAGCGCCTCGCGGAACAGGTCGCACGTCAGGGCCTCGCCCGGCGCGACCGCTCCGTCGCCCGCGCCGGCGACGCTTGCCAGCACGCAAAAATCCTCGGGGGCATATCCAATGGCGCCGAGCGCCTTGCGCAACGCGGCGCCATCCGCGCCGGCAGCCAGCTCGCCGCCCGAGCACTCGGCTTCATCCAAATCGCCTTTGACCAGCACAATCGGCGAGCACGCGTTGCCCGCGATACGCACACCGCGATCTGCAAGCGACGCGAGCTCCTGCTCGGTCGCCTGAGCGATGGCTTCTTTTTTCTGGCTTTGTGACGTGGGCATGCGCTCTCCAATCGTTTGCGTGCCCACCATTATATAAAAGAGCCGCCCGCGAGTGGTTGCTTTACGAGCCGCTGGGTATAAGCACGGTCGTACTGAGTTTTACGCGGCCGAGCCGCGTCGCATTATGGAGGTCACCATGGCTGACATCAAGCAGATTACCCCCGAGAACTTCGACGCTGTCGTCAACGACAGCCTGCCCGTACTGGTTGATTTTTGGGCCCCGTGGTGCGGCCCCTGCCGCTCGCTCTCGCCCATCGTAGACGAGGTTGCCGACGAGCTGGCCGGCAAGCTGGCTGTGGCCAAGTGCAACGTCGATGACAACCAGGACCTGGCCATGAAGTTTGGCGTCATGAGCATCCCCACGCTGATCGTCTTTAAGAACGGCGAGGAGGTCGACCGCTCGGTCGGCGCCTTACCCAAGGCAAGACTTCAGGCACTGCTGGAGAAACATCTGTAATACGCTTGTTACTTGCCTGCCGTCCATGAGCGGTTTCGCACCGCTCGCCGGAGTGCCAAACGCAAGGCATGCGACCGCGGATAGTATGGTAGACACAAACAGCCCCCAGTGAACGGGTGCGGGTCAGACGGACTCGCGCCCGTTTTCTTATGCGGCGGCGCCCATGGCGGGCGTAGTAGAATCTGAACCACCATATCGCCCCACGCAAAAGGAGATTCCCATGCATGACGTCGGAATGAACATGAGCCAGCTTGCCATGAGCGTCAAGCAGGTCGACGACACCATCGAGCTCGCTCACGAGTGGAGCCATCAGCTGCTGCATGCGACCGAGAACTTTGACATGGAGCGCATTGGCGCCAAGCTCGAGGCCGCCATGTCTGCGCTGCACGAGGCGCACGATGCGCTCGAGGGCTACGAGGAGGCCATCGAGGCCGACCACAACTCCGTCGGCTCTGTGAAACTGGTGTAGCGTGGCCGAGCACGAGCACGTCTGCGATCACGAGCACGAGCATTCGCACGGGCCGACTGGCGATGCGAGCTGCCGCTGCAGCGGCTCCAGCTCCGAGCTGGTCCGCTTTTCGGTCACCGCGCCCGACGACCTGCTGCGCCGCTTTGACGAGCAGATCGCGCGCCGCGGTGACGTGGCCAACCGTTCCGAGGCCGTACGCGATCTGATTCGCGCCTCGATCGCCAAGGAGCAGATGCGAACGCCCGACGAGCAGGTCATCGGTTCGCTCACCATGATCTATGACCACCATACCGGCGATCTGACGCGCCGTCTGGACGAGGTGCAGCACGACTACACCGACGAGATTGTCTCGACCATGCACGTGCATCTGGACCACCACAACTGCCTGGAGATTCTGGCGCTCAAGGGTCGCGGCAAACGCGTCTACGAGCTGGCGGACCGGTTGCTGGGGCTGCGCGGCGTTAAGCACGGCGAGCTCACCTGCGCCGCCACCAAGCAGAGCTTGGGGCTCTAACAGCACACACTTCAATGAAGGGGAGCCACATGCGGCATGTGCATATTCATGTGACGGGCATCGTGCAGGGCGTTGGCATGCGGCCATTTGTGTATCGCGAGGCTATGGCGCATGGCATCTGCGGCTGGGTGCTCAACGCGGGCGATGGCGTGCACATCGAGGCGCATGCTTCGGTCGAGGCACTCGACGGCTTTGTCACCGCGCTTTCTGAGCACGCGCCTGCCGCGGCCCGCGTTGAGCATGTCGCTGTCGCAGACCTGGAGCCCGACGCTTGGGATGCCGACGATGAGCAGGCCTTTCGCATCGTAGCGTCGCAGGATCAGACCATGCACACGACGCTCATCTCCCCCGATATCGCCACCTGTGACGACTGTCTGCGCGAACTGTTCGACCCCGCCGACCGACGCTTTCACTACCCCTTTATCAACTGCACCAACTGCGGGCCGCGCTTTACCATCATCCGGTCGCTGCCTTATGACCGAGCGGCCACGTCGATGGATTGCTTTCCCATGTGCCCCGAGTGCGCCGCAGAGTATGGCGACCCGCTTGACCGGCGCTTTCATGCGCAGCCCGATGCCTGCTTTGACTGCGGGCCACATATTACCTGGCGCGAGGCGGCGGGCGACATGGGGCCCGAAGGCCCGGGGGCGACGCCAGCCGTCGGCAGCACGCGCGAAACCAGCGATGCCATTATCGACCGCTGTGTTGAGCTGCTGGCCAGCGGCGGTATTGTCGCCATCAAGGGCCTGGGCGGATTCCATCTGGCCTGCAACGCCGCCAATGAGCAGGCGGTGGTCGAGCTGCGCCGTCGCAAGCGCCGCAGCAACAAGCCGCTTGCCGTTATGGTGCGCAGCCTTGCCGACACTGAACGCCTGTGCCATGTCGACGACGCCGAGCGTGGCTTGCTAACCGGCAGCATCCGCCCCATCGTGCTGTTGCGCCGGCGTGCTGTTGGCGAGGGAGATTCCCCCGACGCCCTTACACTCGCGCCATCCGTCGCGCACGATTTACCCGAGCTCGGCGTCATGCTCCCCTACACCCCGCTTCAACATTTACTGCTCGCCGCGGCCGCGTCGCATGACATGCACGCGCTGGTCATGACCAGCGGAAACCTGAGCGAGGAACCTATCGAAACTGATGACGGCCTCGCTTGGGAACACCTCGTTGCCCCCGGCATCGCCGATGCGCTGCTCGGCAACGACCGCGCGATTCTCTCGCGCTACGACGACTCCGTGGTACGTGTGGTCGACGGCACCGTCATGCCTGTGCGTCGCGCACGCGGATATGCGCCGCGACCGTTGTCGTTGCCGGCGCTCAACGGCGCTGCGCCCTGCACGCTCGCTTGCGGGCCACAGCAAAAGGCAACGATCGCATTCACGCGCGAGGACGCGAGCGGCGAGGCAGCCTGTTTTGTGTCGCAGCATATCGGCGATGTTGAAAACGGCGGGACCTTCGATGCCTGGAACGCCGCGCGCACGCGCTTGGAAGATCTCTTTGACTTGGCGCCTGCCGCCTTGGCCTGCGATTTACACCCCAGCTATCTATCGAGCCAGTGGGCGCGCGAGCAGGCGCGAAAATGCAATCTGCCGCTCGTCGAGGTGCAGCACCATCATGCGCATATCGCGAGCGTAATGGCCGAGGCTATCGCCGCGGGCCAGCTTACAACCGACGCGCGCGTCCTTGGCATCGCCTTTGACGGCACCGGCGCCGGCACCGATGGGACCATTTGGGGCGGCGAGTTTCTTGTTGCCAGCCTTGGCGGCTTTGAGCGCGCCGCGCATTTGCGCACCTGGGCGCTCCCCGGCGGGGCGGCCTCCGTGCGTGACGCCCGCCGCAACGCCTTTGCCCTGCTCAGTGAGCTCGGCCTGCTTGAACACCCGGGCGCCGAGCGGCTCTTGGGCGGCCTAGACGAGCAAACACGTAGCGTGACGGCAACGATGATCGAACGCGGCATCAACAGCCCGCGCACCAGCAGTATGGGTCGCTTGTTTGATGCCGCAGCCGCGATCCTGGGCATTTGCGGCCAGGCGACCTACGAGGGTGAACCCGCCATCGAGCTTGAAGCAGCCGCCTGGCACGCGCTCGACAGCGAAAGCACCTGTCCCACCGACAATATGGCCAGCTTTTCCGTAACCGAATCATCCCGTCCGGACGACTGCCATGTTCTGAACTCCAGACCGCTTATTAAGGCGCTTTTGGAGGGAACCAGGGCCGGCGTGCCCGCCGGCAGGCTCGCGCTCGACTTCCACGTCACCATCGCACACGCGTCGGCACGCATCGTCAGCGAGATCTGCGCCCGTGAAGGCCTCGACACCGTCGCGCTCTCGGGCGGCGTGTTCATGAACCGACTTTTGCTCCAGCTCCTCACCCGCGAGCTCAAAAGCAGGGGTCTTACTGTCTTGGTTCCCCACTCCGTACCCGTCAACGACGGCTGCATCGCCTACGGTCAGGCGGCGATCGCGCGCGCCCACCTCGCGCAGATCGCATCACAGTAGCCCGATCTTGCTCGTCGCCGTGTCAACTGTCTCACGGGCGTAACGCGTTTGCCCGCGAACCCCGCGAGCGCTACCATCAAGCAATGGATTATCAAGCGCCTATCCAGCGCAAAGCGTATAAAAGGGGAACAATATGTGCCTTGCCGTTCCCGGCAAAGTAGTCAAACGCGACGACGACCTCAAGGCCACCGTCGACATGATGGGCATCGAGCGTCCGGTGTCGCTACGACTCGTGCCGACGGCACAAGTAGGCGACTATATTCTGGTGCACGCTGGATTTGGCATCCAGATCGTCGACGAGCAGGAAGCGCAGGAGACGCTCGACCTGGTCAACACCATGACCGAACTGGTCGAAGAAGACCAACTGGCCAGCAACCCGGCCGAGGCATACTAGTGGCGGCCGGACAGCCGGCTCGCTCCGGTATCGACTTTTCGGCATTTCGCGATTCCAAGCTGGCCCGCGAGCTCACCGAACGCATCCGTGAACTCGTCGGCAACCGCACCATCAACCTTATGGAAGTCTGCGGCACGCACACCGTGAGCATCGGTCGCTATGGCTTTCGCTCCATTATGCCGGCGGGACTCAAGCTGCTGAGCGGCCCGGGTTGCCCCGTCTGCGTTACCGCCAACCGCGATATAGACCATGCAATCGCGCTCGCCAACATAGACGGCGCCATCATCACCACCTTTGGCGATATGATGCGCGTTCCCGGATCGTCCACCTCACTCGCCGCGCAAAAGGCGGCAGGGCGCGACATCCGCATCGTCTACTCACCACTCGACGCACTCGACATCGCTGAGCAAAACCCCGACCGCCCGGTCATCTTTATGGGTGTGGGCTTTGAGACCACAACGCCCACCATCGCCGCCGCCATCCTGGAGGCAGACGCACGCGGGCTGCAGAACTTCTCGGTCTACTGCGCCCATAAGACCACGCCGCCGGCGCTGCGCGCTATCGCCAACGATCCCGAGACCACTATCGACGGCTTTATCCTGCCGGGCCACGTCGCCACTATCACGGGTTTGGCGCCCTTTAGCTTTTTGGTCGACGAGTTTAAGACCCCGGGCGTGGTTACGGGATTTGAACCGGTCGACATCTTGCAGGGCATCTGCATGCTGGTCCAGATGGTTGTTGAGGGGCAGCCCGCGATCGACAACGCCTACCGTCGCGGCGTCAATGCCGACGGCAATCCTGTGGCGCGCCAGCTGGTCGAGCAGGTATTTGAGCCGTGCGATACCACGTGGCGCGGGCTGGGATCGATTGCGGCTTCGGGACTCGCCATTCGTCCCGAGTTTTCGCACTTTGATGCCAGCATGCGCTTTGACGTGTCCATCGAGCCGACGGTCGAGCCACGCGGATGCCGCTGCGGCGACGTGTTGCGCGGAGCCATTACGCCGAGCGACTGCCCTCTGTTCGGCCACGCTTGTACACCCGAGCATCCCATCGGCCCCTGCATGGTGAGCTCCGAAGGCAGCTGCGCAGCATATTTCCGCTACCGAGGCTAATGGGTTCCGCCGTTCTAACGAACGGCGGACCGGTCGACGCTGCGCCTCACCCATATAATTCCACCCACGATTGGAGTTTTCGATATGTCCCGTACTGCCACCGATAGCACTGTCCTGTTGGGCCACGGCTCTGGCGGTCAGATGATGAAACGCATCATCGATGAGGTCTTTTTGGATGCCTTTGGGTCGCCCGAGCTGCTCGAGGGCAACGATGCCGGCGTCGCCGCGCTGCCCGCGAGCGGGCGCATCGCCATGTCGACCGATAGCTTTGTGGTCTCGCCGCAGTTCTTCCCCGGCGGCAATATCGGCCGACTCGCCGTGTGCGGAACCGTTAACGACGTCGCGACCTCGGGCGCCAACGTGCGCTACCTCTCATGCGGCTTTATCCTCGAAGAAGGCTACCCCATGGACAAGCTGCGTCAAATCGTGCAGACCATGGCCGAAACGGCGCGCGAGGCGGGCGTGTCCATAATCACGGGCGATACCAAGGTGGTCGAGCGCGGCGGGGCCGACGGCGTCTATATCAATACCGCCGGCGTGGGCGAGGTGCCCGCGGGCGTGGCGCTCAGCGGCGCCAACTGCCAGCCTGGCGATATCATCCTGGTGTCGGGTACACTCGGCGACCACGGCATCGCCATCATGAGCCAACGCGAGGGCCTGGCGTTTTCGAGCACCATCGAAAGCGATGCCGCGCCGCTCAACCACCTGATTGCCGATGTGCTTGCCGCAGCACCCGACACACGCTGCTTCCGCGACCCCACGCGCGGTGGCCTGGCGTCCACGCTCAACGAGTTTGCCCAGGCCAGCGGCGTTGCCATGGAGGTCGACGAGGATGCCGTGCCCGTGCGCCCCGACGTGCAGGCAGCCTGCGAGATGCTCGGCTACGATGTGTTGCAGGTGGCAAACGAGGGCAAGATGGTTGCCGTGGTGCCGGCTGAGCAGGCCGATGCCGCGCTGGCGGCCATGCGCGTCGCCCGCTACGGCGAGAACGCCGCCATCGTCGGTCGCGTGCTGCCACTTGCCGAGAGTGCCCGTCCCGCCGTGCGCGTACGCACCGGCTGGGGCTCGACCCGCATCCTCGACATGCTCGTGGGAGAGCAGCTGCCGAGGATTTGCTAACGACAAAGGCTCAGGGCTATTAAAGATATTCAGATTCCAAACATGCCCGGCACGCATGCCCAGTATCATGGGGTGCGTTTTACAACTCAAGCGGCAGGAGCACCCATGGCAGCAGCTTTTTCCCATGTGATCTTTGACCTGGACGGCACCATTCTCAACACGCTCGAGGACCTGGCAGCCGCCGGCAACCATACCTGCGAGATGCACGGCTGGCCCACGTTTGCTGTAGACGAGTACCGCTACAAGGTGGGAAACGGCATGCTCAAGCTGGTCGAGCGCTTTATGCCCGCCGAGCATGCGGGCGACGGCCGTATGTTTGAGCAGACGCTTGCCGAGTTTAGGGCTTATTACGGCGAGCACAAGGAAGACCACACCGCACCGTACGCCGGCACGATCGAGATGCTCGACCGCCTGCGTGCCGCGGGCGTGCAGCTTGCCGTGCTCACCAACAAGGACCACGTCTCGGCGGCTCCGCTTATCGAGAAGTACTTTGGTTCCGAGCGCTTTGCGCTGGTGCAGGGCCGCGTCGATGCGTTTCCTCCCAAGCCCGAGGCACCTGTTACGCTGCATGTGATGGAAGAGCTAGGCGCCGATCCATCGACCACGCTCTATGTGGGCGATTCCAATGTCGATGTTCTGACCGGTCACAACGCCGGCCTTAAGAGCGCGGGCGTCAGCTGGGGCTTCCGCGGCCGCGCAGAGCTGGAGTCCGCCGGCGCCGACTACGTGGTGGACACCCAGGACGAGCTCGCGACGCTGATTCTGGGCGAGTAGCGGGGCTGTCGCTCAACGCGGCTGTAGCGATTCTGCCGCACGGAAAGTGCATCCCGTTTTAGCGCCAGATTCCGGGATGCGCTTTCCGGTTGAGCCTTGTCGGGGAAACGGCATCCCGTTTCAGAGCAATATTCCGGGTCGCACTTTCCGCAACCCACCCATCCGGAAACCGCGACCCACTATTCGGCCAAAAACCGGGTCGCATTTTCCCGACCACCCGATGCGACGCCAATGCACCAACCGCGCCCAAAGAGTGTCCCCGACTGCCGGCAGAAAAGGAACGTCCCCAAGTGCCGCCCCAATGACTACCATGACAACGCCGCAGGTAGAGGACGGACAGCGAGCGGGCACCAGAGCGAACAAATTGGCATGAAAAGAGGACGGCATAGACCTTCTGGTCATGCCGTCCTCTTTGAATGACAAGTTGTCGCTCTGGTGCCCGCGCAGCGTCGAGCAGTTGCGGCGTTTGGTAAAACGCCGCAACAAACTAGCTCAGCATTGCATCCATCATCTCGGAGTTGACGGAGTCATCGGCAGACCACTCGCCGTCGTCGTTGCAGGTGTACTTGAAGATAACCGTGGTCTTCCTGGGCTCGGTGGCCTTGGTCACATCGACCATAACCTGACCTGCCATCTTGTACAGCTCGTCATCGGAAGGAACCGCATCAAGCGCGGCAACCTTCTCCTGATACTGGGTGGAGAAGTCCTCGACAATCTTGTTCATGGACTTGCAGGTGATGGAGACCTCGGCGGTCGCGACACCCTTGTCCTCGTCGACCGTCACGTCGCCGATCTCGTAGTCAAAGCCTTCGAGATAGGTCTTGGCATACTCCTTGGGATCGATACCCAGCTGCTCGAACTCGTCGCCCGAAGCCTCCTCCAGACCAGAAAGGAACTCGTCGCCACCGTTCTTGACCTCGTCAAACTGAGTCGTAAGATCCTCGGTGATGAGTTCCTCGATCGAAGGGCCTCCACAACCGGAAAGCACGACCACGCATGCAACCAAGACGGCCATGAGGGGCGCAAGCAGCAGCTTCTTTTTCATGTTGTTCCTCCCAATGAGCGGCACCGCGCTTCCCAGACGCGGCGCACGTTGTAATAAGTAAGCCCATACTATCCACTTATGAACACCCTCGGCAACGCGAAGGCGCGGTCGGTTCGTTTTAGCGTCCGAACGGTTTGCAAGCCCGCCCAACGTGCAATAAAACGCTTCCCCGCGGTGCAATAAAAAAGGTGGCCGGAAAACCCGACCACCTTTGCACATCCTTTGGATGTCGCAGTTTACTTGCGGACGACCTTAACGATGGCGTCACCGGCGGCGACAGCGGAGTCGGCCTCGACGGCGAGTTCGACATCGGCAAACTCGGCGGTGTTGGACACGGCCACGACGACGCAGTCCTTGTAACCGGCGGCAGCGATCTTGGCACGGTCGATCTTGAGCATGGGCTGGCCGGCCTTCACGACGTCGTCGGCCTTGACGAAGCCCTCGAAGCCGTCGCCGTTCATGTTGACGGTATCGACGCCAACGTGCACCAGAACCTCGATGCCGCTATCGGACTGCAGGCCCACGGCGTGACCCATGGTGACGGTCACCTTGCCGTCGCAGGGAGCGTAGACCAGATCGTCCTCGGGCCACACGGCGCAGCCCTTGCCCAGGACCTCGCCACCAAAGACGGGATCGGGCACGTCGGCCATCTTGATGACCTTGCCCTTGACGGGCGAGCACAGCACGTCGGCGCCGGCAGAAGCAGAGATGGAGGACGGAGCAGCGGCAGCCGCGGGCTCAGCCTTCTTCTTGAACATGTCAAACAGACCCATACGTTTTCTCCTCTTGATTAAGCGCAACGTTATGCGCATGCCTATGGTGATTATAGTGCCAAATGGTTCAAATGCTAAGATGGGGACTCGAATCGCGAGCCCATCCCAACGCTTTTCCCCGGTGGCACTCATATTGTCGATTAAGCCAGACCCTCGGCACCGTTGCTCTGGATGATCTTCTGGTAGGCGTAGAAGCTGTCCTTGCGGCGGCGCTCGTAGGTACCGGTGCCGTCGTCGTACTTATCGACGTGAATGAAGCCGTAGCGCTTGCGCATCTCGCCGGTGCCGGCGGAAACCAGGTCGATGGGGCCCCACCAGGTGTAGGCGATCAGGTCGACGCCGTCAGCAATGGCCTCGCCCATGGCCTTGACGTGGCTCTGCAAGTAGGCGATGCGATACGGGTCATGGATGGAGCCGTCCTCCTCGACCTCGTCGTAGGCGCCCATGCCGTTCTCGACCACCATCAGCGGAATCTCGTAGCGGGCGTAAATCTCGTTGAGCGCGATGCGCAGGCCCAGCGGATCGATCTGCCAGCCCCAGTCGGTGGACTCCAGATAGGGGTTCTTGCCGCCAAAGGTCATATTGCCCTCGGTCATCTCGTGGTCCTTGTGGGTGCCAACGGTGCCGGACATGTAGTAGCTAAAGGTGTAGAAATCGACCTTGCCGTCGGCGATATCCTGCAGGTCGCCGTCCTCCATCACGAGCTCGACATCGTTCTCGGCCCAGAAGCGCTTGGCATAGAACGGGTACTTGCCGCGCACCTGCACGTCGGAGCAGTACCAGTTCATGGTATTCATCTCCTGCTGCGTGGCGAACACGTCGGCCGGATCACACGTGGCGGCATAGGAGAGGATGAAGCAGTCCATGTTGCCCATCTTAAACTGCGGGTAGTGCTCGTGGGCATAGCGCACGACGCGGCCGCTGGCGACAAACTGGTGATGCAGCGCCTGCATACGAGCCTGCGGCGTAGTATGGACCGCCGAAGCCGGGCCCTCAAAGCCCTGAATCATGCTGGTCTCAAAGAGGTTGCCCATGTCCTGGGTGCCGCAGTTGATCTCGTTGAAGGTGAGCCAGAACTTGACCTTGTCCTGATAGCGGTCGAAGACGGTCTGGCAGTACTTCTCAAAGAAGCCGATGAGCTCGCGGCTCGCCCAGCCGTTGTACTTCTCGACCAGGTGATAAGGCATCTCGTAGTGCGACAGAGTCACGAGCGGCTCGATATTGTGAGCGCGCAGGCAGTCGAAGACGCGATCGTAGAAGGCGAGGCCGGCCTCATTGGGCTCGGCATCGTCGCCGTTGGGGAAGATGCGGCCCCAAGAGATGGACATGCGGAACATGTTGAAGCCCATCTCAGCGAACAGCGCGATATCCTCCTCGTAGTGATGGTAGAAGTCGATACCGTCATGGTTGGGGTAGAAGCGGTTGGGGTCGATGTCGATCGTAATCTGGCGCGGCTCCTTGTAGCTGCCGCCCAAGAAATGGTCGTCGACGGAAGGACCGCGGCCGTCCACGTTCCAAGCGCCCTCAAACTGATTGGCGGCGGTAGCGCCACCCCAATAGAAGCCCTCGGGGAACTTGATGTTTGCCATGAGCATCTCCTTTGCATCGCGGTTCGATAAGCCGAGTATCGCCCACGCACGCGACAGGCAGGGGTAGGGGTGCCAAACCCGACACTTCTTTTCGCAGCGGCACCCCGCCGCCACCCCGCCCCTGACACTTCCTGACACCTGCCAAAAAGGGACAGGTTTATTTTGGTCGGTTTTATCTGGGCAAACGCTGGCGATACGCTGCCGGCGTGCAGCCATAGCGCTCGGCAAACTTTTTGTAGAAGAAGCTCATGTTGGCGTAACCGGCCTCGCGCGCCGCGGCTTCCGCAGTGGAACCGGCGTCGAGCAGTCTTGCCGCGCGTGTCAGGCGACTCTCCTGCACGAGCTGCATAAACGTGCGCCCCGACTGCCGTTTGAGCAGCGCGCTTGCGTAGTTGGGACTCAGATGGAGGTGGCGAGCTACGTCCTCGAGCGTACAATCGCAGGCATGGCGCTCGATGTATCCCACGGCGGCCGCGACCTGCGCCGAAGGCAGCCTGGGCATGTCCGCCTGCAGCAGCGATGTCTCATAGCTTTGCATAAGTTCGACCAGCAGCAACTCAAACAGCCTCGACACGATCTGGGGACTCGCCGCCGTCGGCTCCAGAAGCTCGCACAGCATCTCCTGCATATATCGGCGCACGCGGCGGCTGTTGACCGTGCGGAAATGCACATGACCGCGGTGGTCGGTTTCGTCATTGAGGGCATTAATGAGGAACTGCGAGACGGTGCTTGACGGCGACAGGCTCTGCTCTAGGCTGCGGTGCAACATCGGCCGCGAGATGACGATGCTCAGCATAATGTCATGCTCGCCGAGCTCGCCCACGGCATGTGGACAGGCCGCGTCGAGTAAGAGCACCTCGTTTTGGGCAAGCGTAAGCTGTTCGCCGTTGACGGCCTGCGGCGCATGCCCACGATAGACATAGCCGATTTCGACATAATCGTGCACATGCTCCGGTACAGGGTTGAAGCGCGAGTTGCGCACGATTGATAGGCCCTCGGGCATGCCTTCTTGGTGTAAAGCTCGCGTCGGGTCACCGATTTTATGGATATGTTTTTCACCGATATTCTGTTGATGATCCCAGCTGAACGCATCATTCCAGTCATAGCGGGCGCCTGCGTGGTAAGCACGCTCGCTGTCGGTCAGCTCGAGCAGAAGGCTGTCTAAACGTGCAAGATCCATGGCATCACAATCGTTGATTCGGTCATATTCTGCTGTGGTTTTGATATTAGCAGGACGGCGCGCTCGGCGTACTCTGACTTCAATCGATTTAAAAGGTTGGTTTTAGAGGAGTGGATATGGCGGCATACGACAACCATGTGCTTCCGTTCTTGTGGCTCAAGGGCGAGGCGCACGAGACGATTACCGAATACTTGGAGCAGATTGCCGGTGCGGACATCCGCGAGATCTGCCTCGAATCGCGCACGCATCCCGAGTTTTGTCGCGACGGCTGGTGGGCTGACCTGCGTTTTATCATCGGCGAGTGCAAGCGCTTGGGGTTGAAGATCTGGCTACTCGACGACGCCCATTTCCCCACGGGCTACACCAACGGCGCGCTTGCGGGCGAGAACGTCGACCCCGCGCTTAGGAAGACCGTGCTCAAACATCGCACGGTTACGGTCGTTGGTCCCCAGCCGTCCACGGTCATTAAGCTTGGCAATCTTATGGATCCCACGGAGCGCTTTGTGGGCGCGGCGACTTTCGACGCCGCCGGCGCACCGCTCGACCTTGAGCTCTCCGTTGAGCAGGCCGACGGCACCCCCGCCCGCCTGCGTTTTGACGCCCCCGACGGCATCGCCACCGTCGAGCTCTACCTCACCAGCCAAAAGACCGACTTTCGCGATGAGTACATCAATATGGTCGACGCCGATTCGTGCCGCGTGCTGATCGACACCGTCTACGAGCCCACGTTTGAGCACCTGGGCGACGAATTCGGCCGCACCATCCTGGGCTTCTTTACCGATGAGCCCAGCTTTATGAACGAGAAGGGAACCACCCTCGACGACGCCTCTACCAGCAGCTTTATCGGAAGAGGTGACCTGGCGCTGCCGTGGTCGGACGAGCTTGCCAGCCGTTTGCACGAGGCGTTGGGCGCGAGCTGGTTTGCCGAGCTGCGCGGCCTTTGGACACGCGAGGCAGATGGTGCCCGAGTCCGTCACACCTACATGGACATTGCCACGCAACTCTACCGCACCTGCTTTGACGAGCAGATCGGCGACTGGTGCCGTGAGCACGGCGTCATGCACATCGGGCATGTGATTGAGGACAAAAGCTGCCACACGCGCCTGGGCCAGGGCGCCGGGCACTACTTCCGCGCGGTCGCCGGACAAGATATGGCGGGCATCGACGTTGTCATCAACCAGCTTGCCCCCGGCGTCGACCACGGGCGCTACAGCTACTTCCACGGCGCGTGGAACATGGAGTTCTTTACCTACGCACTTGCCAAGCTGAGCTCTTCGGCCGCACGTCTCGACCCAAAAAAGCAGGGGCGCTGCATGGCCGAGGTCTTTGGCGCCTTCGGCTGGCACGAGGGCCTTCGCGAGATGAAATGGATCGCCGACCACATGCTCGTCCGCGGTATTAACTGGTTTACGCCGCACGCATTTAGCATGGCGCCCTTCCCCGATTGGGACTGCCCGCCGCACTTTTACGCGCACGGCAACAATCCGCAGTGGCCACACTTTGGGCAGCTCATGAGCTATATGAACCGTACGGCAACGCTGCTTTCGGGAGGCAGCGCCGCGCGTCCCGTCGCCATCCTGTACCACGCCGATGCCGAGTGGGCCGGCAGCGCCATGCCTATCGAGCGCGTGGCTGCCGAGCTCACACGTGCGCAGATCGACTTTGATTTTGTGCCCGCCGAGGCTTTTGAGGATGAGGACCGTTACGAGGTTTCGATTGCCGATGGAATGCTTACCGTAAACGATTGTCGTTACCAGGCGTTTGTTATGCCAAGAGCTTCATTTATTGGCTCGGCGACGGCGCAGGCCGCAAGGCGCATGATGGATGCGGGAGTTATGGTCCTCGCCGTCGACGAGGTGCCGAGCGCGCTTTACGACGCCGATGGCGTGGTTGAACTGGGTGAACTTGCAGCGACTCCGTTTGCCGATATGGCGGGCGTGCTGGCGAGCGTTGGGCTGCAGACGGTTGTCACCGACACGCCCCAGCCCTGGTTGCGCGCGCTTCGCTACGAGCACGCCGGCGAGACCTACGTCATGCTGGTCAACGAACACCCGCACGAGCGCATCGACTGCACAGTTAAACTCGCGCAGGGCGAGCGACTTTGCGGCACGCGCCTCGACCTGTTGAACGGCACCGATCCCGTTGCGTTTGACGGAACGCTTGAGCTCGCACCCTTCGAGAGCTGCTTCGTTGCCTTGGAGACGGACGGCGAGCTTGAGTCCAGGGACGGCGCGGACATGGGCTCGAGCGATGCGCTCGCCCTCGACATCAACGGCCCTTGGACCGTCGCCCTCTCCCCTGCCGGCGGCGAAACCTTTGGCACCCCGCAGGAACTCGAGCACTTGTGCGATCTCACGGCTGAGCGATTCCCCAATGCATGCGGGACGTTCCGCTATCGCACGTTGTTCGAGCTGGCGAGCGTCCTTGCCGATGCCACAATCGACCTGGGAGATGTCTACGAAGTCGCGACACTTACGCTCGACGGACACCCGCTCGGCACACGCATCTGTCCGCCCTATCGCTTTGCCATCAACCCGCTTGCTGCCGGCACGCACGAACTCACCGTCGACATCATCAACACGCTCGATCATGCGATTCCCGACATCTTCGCCCTCACCGAACCCATCGCCCCGAGCGGCATCCTCGGTCCCGTTACCCTTTGCGGGCAAAACCTGCCAAAATAAACCTGTCCCTTTTTGGCAGGTTTGTTGAGTGTGGGAGTTCGCATGGATATCAAACGCAAGATTTCCGAGGCACAGGGCCTTACCCCTACCGAGCAACAGCTCGGCATCTCGGCCCTTGCCATGGGCGAAGACGTCCGCGGACTCTCCATCAAGGAATTTGCCGCGTGCGCCAACGTTTCGGTCGCGAGCGTGCACCGCTTTTGCAAAAAGCTCGGCCTCGAGGGATTCAAAGACCTCAAGGTCGAGCTCATCCGCCAGGCGACCGAGGCGGGCAACCGGCGCGACGTGGACATCAACTTTCCCTTCGATGCCACCTCCACCCCTGCGCAGGTCATGGAGCGCATGGAGGGGCTCTACCAGACCACTTTGGCCGAAACGCAGGAGCTGCTCGACCCCGCACAGCTCGACCAGGCCGCCAAGCTCGTCATGCGCGCCGGCGCCGTGGACATCTACACGGGCTCACATAACCTGTATCCAGCGGGAATGTTCCGCGACCGCCTGCTCTCGTCCGGCAAAAGCGCGACGTGCCACGACAGTGTCGAGGCGCAGGTGCGCACGGCGCTCGCCTCGGGTCCCGACCATGTGGCAATCGTCATCTCCTACAGCGGCCTTGCCCCCAACCTCAAGGAAATCTTGCCGGTCCTTAGCAGTCGACATGTCCCGGTCATCGTCATCGGCACCCCATACTGCGCCCGCATTCACCCCGGCTTTGCCGCCTATCTCACGGTGAGCGATCACGAGAGCATGACGCATCGCATCACGCAGTTCGCCAGCCACATCGCCGTGCAATACGTGCTCGATTCGCTCTATAGCAGCTACTTTGCCAAAGATTACGCCCGCTGCTCCGAGTTCTTAGAGCGCTCGTTCCCGTACACCCGCCTGCCCGGGCTCAAATAACGAGAGTGGATTATTGGACACTCAAATAACGAGCGTGGACAATCTCCCACTTTGAGCCTGCATGCGGCCCAAAAACGGGAGATTTTCCACGCTCATTTTACAGGCACTCATTGGGGACGTTCTTAAACGACTAGTCAAACAGGAACGTCCCCAAGTGCCGCATCGCCAGCAACGGGAGTGCCGATGTCTTGGCAACGATAGCGAAAGCCCGCCAGAGCGAGCAAGGTGCCTTGAAACAAGGCGGCATTGACCTTCTGGTCATGCCGCCGAAGTTGAAAGGCAGATTGCCGCTCTGGCGGGTTTGTAGCGTCGAGCAGTTACGGCGTTTGGTAAAACGCCGTAACTAACGGACTCCGTACTGCTCGTAGTAAGCGTCGATAGCGGCCTTGAGTTCGTCATCGATGACGACCTTGCCGTCGATCTCGTGGTTGTAGAGGGTCTCGACGACCTCGGCCATGGAGACGATGCTCGCGACGGGGAAACCGTACTTGGCCTCGATCTCCTTCTGCGCGGTGGTCACGCCACCCTTGCCGACCTCCATGCGGTTGAGAGACACGATGAGGCCCTTGATCTCGACATCAGCAGCAGCCTTGACCTTGGGATAGGTCTCGTCGATGGACTTACCGCTGGTGGTGACGTCCTCGACCATGACTACGCGGTCGCCGTCCTGGGGCTCGTAGCCCAGCAGGTTGCCCTTGTCGGCGCCGTGGTCCTTGGCCTCCTTGCGATCGCAGCAGTACTTGGCCTCCTTGCCGTACAGCTCGTGGTAGGCAATTGCGGTCACGACGGCCAGCGGAATACCCTTGTAGGCCGGTCCAAACAGCACGTCAAAGTCGTCGCCAAAGTTATCGTGGATTGCCTGGGCGTAATACTCGCCCAGCTTCTTGAGCTGGTAGCCCGTCACGTAAGCGCCGGCGTTCATAAAGAACGGGGACTGACGGCCGCTCTTGAGCGTAAAGCTGCCGAACTTAAGGACGTCGGACTCGACCATGAACTTGATGAACTCTTGCTTGTAAGCCTCCATGCGGGCTCCTCTCGTAATCGCGTACGTGCCTTCCAGTTTAGCGCAGGCAGGGCGCGTTGCGGGTGCGCTTTGCCGAGTCGTCAACCGTCAAAACCACCACAAAGGTGCCTGTCCCCTTTGTGGTGGTTCGCGCTGGCAGTGGCTGCCCAAAACAGCTAAAAAAGCCCCATTACAGTTTGAGTCGTCCGAAAGGGCGGCTCTTTTCCGTTGCATGGCTATACGATTGAGCCGTACCGGTGGTCGCTGGCCGACCGCCCCGGACGG